>RGCY01000214.1 GCA_009918865.1 Actinomycetota bacterium | reverse complement strand
ATAACATCGCAAGGCCACCGGGCTGGCGTGGTGCTTGGGGCCTGCTCCTCCCATGCCGCGTTCGCCGCCTTGTCCTGAGCATCGAGGAGCCAATCCCGCACCTGCTCGCATGCCAAGGCAAGTGATTCCGGCGGCGGTGGACAACCGGGCACATGCACATCAACCGGAATAGGTGAACCGGGCACAACTGAGTAGGAGTCCCAGTAAGGACCTCCTGAAATGGTGCAGGCACCGAAAGCAATCACCACACGCGGTTCCGGCATTTGTTCAAACGCGGCACAGACCACCGGCTCTAGGGCGTGAGTGATGGTGCCCGCGAGGACTAGCACGTGAGCGTTCACATCTTCAAGGGCAGCCGCCACCTGCGCTGCTATCTGCGTATTCGCCGTAGCGGCGTGATATTCCACCGCACAACATGCCAAGCCCAGGCCGAAGACTTCTATCTGTGGCGCGCTCGACATAGCCCAATCCAATCAGTGATGGTGGGTTGACTGCCCACGACGCGTACGGTTGCTTCCTTGTGAGCTCCAACCCGTCAGAAGTCTCCGGGGAGAATCAGCCAAGCGACGGACCAGCATGGGCTGAATCGAGCGCCACCCCATCGCCCAGCGACGTGGCGGAGGTTGATCGACGTGGCGTAATGCTCGGACTCATGGCATATGGCCTCTGGGGGTTGTTCCCCCTGTATTGGCCTTTGCTCAAACCAGCGCCAGCGCTTGAAATTCTTGCCGCGCGGATTATTTGGTCATTTGTGAGCCTGGCCGCATTCACATCCATCACTCGTCGTTGGAATGCGATTCGTCTCGTGCTAGCGAACCGGCGCAGCATGCGACTGCTCATCGCGGCGGCTGTGCTTGTGAGTGTGAATTGGGGTCTCTACATCTGGGCCGTGAACACTCACCATGTTGTCGAAACCGCTCTGGGCTACTTCATCAACCCACTTGTGTCTGTGGCCTTTGGTGTGGCAGTGCTGCGAGAGCGACTTAGCCGCGGACAGTGGCTAGGCATCGCTATTGCCGCAGCCGCAGTGGCGGCACTCACCTTTGATTATGGACGACTACCTTGGATTGCGCTCACACTCGCTGCGTCATTCGGTGCTTATGGATTAGCAAAGAAATTGGCCGGGGTTGACGCGTTCACATCGCTCACTGTTGAGACTGCGGTGATGACCCTTCCGGCACTTGCACTCGTAGCCGTGTGTGCTGCGACCGGCACGTTGACCATGTTCTCCAGCGGCATAAGCCATGCCGGCCTACTCGCCTTGGCGGGCCCCGTGACAGCCATCCCACTGTTGTTCTTCGGGGCATCCGCACGGCGAGTGCCATTGAGCATGCTTGGTCTTATGCAATACCTCGCGCCAACGTTGCAGTTTCTTATCGGAGTCACGATCGCTGGCGAGCACATGCCCACATCGCGTTGGTTCGGATTTGCCGGCGTGTGGGTTGCGTTGGCGATTTTCAGCGTTGCCACCGCGCGCGTTGGTGGCAGGTCATCGAGTCGAGCAAAATCGAACTAGAACGTCAGCCGGTGCGTTCGACCACATAGTCACAAAGCGATGCAAGTGCTTCGCGCGCGGTTCCATCAGGAACGCCTGCCAGCGCGTTTCGTGCTTGCGTTGCCCAGTCTGATGCGATTGCACGAGCCTGCTCAATTGCTGGGTGACCGCGTAGTTCCGCGATGACCTCTTGTACTCGTGCCTCATCGGCAATCGGCGCAGACAGTGTCGCAACCAAAGCTTGGTCTTGTGAACGTGCATGAGACTTAACCAGCAATGTGGTCAATGTGGGAACACCTTCACGCAAATCCGTGCCCGGAGTCTTGCCAGAATCTTCCGTGTCACTGGCTAGATCGACGATGTCGTCCACGAGTTGGAATGCAACGCCAATCTTCTCGCCGTACTCCGTGAGTGCGGTGGTGGTTGCTGAGTCAACACCGGCAAACATGGCTCCATAACGAAGCGACGTTGCAATGAGCGAACCGG
>RGCY01000213.1 GCA_009918865.1 Actinomycetota bacterium | reverse complement strand
TGGATTTTTCTTGCAAGGTGGCGGTCGGGCAGGCCTCGACACAAGCGCCACAAGACACACATTCGCTGTCCATGAACGGCTGGTCTTGACCGGGCGACACCCGGCTCTCAAAACCGCGACCTGAGATGGTGAGGGCAAACGTGCCTTGGGTTTCTTCGCAGGCGCGCACACAGCGGTTGCAGACAATGCATTTGCTGGCGTCGTAAGTGAAATAGGGATTGGACTCGTCTTTTTCCGCGTCGCAGTGGTGCGCACCTGCCGCAGCGCCGACGCCATAGCGCACATGGCGCAACCCGGTGACGCCAGCCATGTCTTGCAATTCGCAGTTGCCGTTGGCACTGCAGGTGAGACAGTCGAGCGGGTGATCTGAGATATACAACTCCATCACCCCTTTGCGCAGGTCTTGCAGTTTGGGGGTTTGGGTACGCACCACCATGCCCGCTTCAGCAGGCGTGGTGCAGGAGGCAGGAAAGCCCTTGCGGCCATCGATTTCCACCAAACACAAGCGGCAGGACCCAAACGGCTCCAGGCTGTCGGTGGCGCAGAGTTTGGGCACTTGTATGCCCGCCTCCACGGCAGCACGCATCAGCGAGGTCCCTTTGGGGACGCTGACCGCGTAGCCATCGATATTGAGTTGCACGGTTTCAGTGGCAGTGCGTGCGGGTGTGCCGTGGTCACGCTCTTGTTTCAGGTACATCAACATGGTGTTTCCTTAGGCTGCTTTGGCAATATCGGCTTGCAAGCCGAAATCTGCGGGGTAATGGTTGAGTGCGGACAGCACGGGGTAGGGGGTCATGCCGCCCATGGCGCACAAACTGCCGTGCAACATGGTGTCGCACAGGTCGCGCAACAGATGAACGTGTTGAGCGTGGTCTTGGTCGCTGACGATGCGGTCTATGGTCTCCATGCCGCGGGTCGAGCCGATGCGGCAAGGGGTGCACTTGCCACAACTCTCCAAGGCGCAAAAGGCCATCGCATAGCGGGCCAGTTTGGCCATGTTGGCGGTGTCGTCGTGCACCACGATGCCACCATGTCCCACCACCGCACCCATGGCGGCATAAGCCTCGTAGTCCAGCGGTATGTCCCATTGTGACTCGGGCACATAGGCGCCCAAGGGGCCGCCGACTTGCACCGCTTTGATCGGACGACCACTGCGGCTGCCACCGCCAAAGTCAAACAACAGCTCACGCAAGGTCAAACCAAAAGCGCGTTCCACCAAGCCACCTCTGAGCACATTGCCAGTGATCTGGAAAGGCAAGGTACCGGTTGAGCGACCCATGCCAAAGTCTTTGTAAAAAGCCGCTCCCTTGGCCATGATGATGGGCACGCTGGCCAGGGTGATGACGTTGTTGATCACGGTCGGTTGACCAAACAAGCCCTCGATCGCATGCCGTCCGGCCCGATCTGTGTGGTGGATCCGAAAAATATTCTGCCCAAGAAAACCGATGTGATGACCAAGATGGAGGAACTTATCCACCAATTCATCATCACGACGCAGGGCATCGACGCGCCGGTCGGCGAGGTTTATTTCGGCGCGGAAAATCCTAAGGGCGAACTTGGTTTTTACATCTGCAGCAAGGGCGGTGGCGTGCCTTATCGTTTGAAGATCCGCGCGCCCAGTTTCGCCAATCTCAGCATCATTCCCTCACTGCTTCCCGGCCACTACGTCAGCGATGTGCCGGCCATCCTCGGCAGCATCGATTTTGTGATGGGCGAGTGCGACCGGTAACATCTTCTTTCTACCGCTGGCGGTAGGTGATGCGCACTTACCTTAGATTGTTTTCGAAGTCGGAGGGCTTTCTGCCTCCCCGCTCCATTCGGACAAGATTTGCTCCACCGCCTGAGCCGCATCTCGTTCGTCTGGCCCGAAGGCGCCGATGTCGATCGGGCTTCCCAAGGTCGCGCTCAAAGCGAGCACACCCAGAATGCTGCGTGCATCGGCGATGCGGCCGCCGAATTTGAGCAGGACGACTGAGTGCAT
>RGCY01000212.1 GCA_009918865.1 Actinomycetota bacterium | reverse complement strand
TGTTCAATCAGAGCGCGCAACACTGAACGGTCAAGACGATCCAACCCACGCTCATCCACATCAAACAACGCGAGTGCCGCTTGCGCTGCTGCGTGCGTGAGCACACCGTCACCATGCACTTGGGCGTAGTCGCGAACTCGGCGCAGGAGTCGATTCGCAATGCGCGGTGTGCCGCGCGAACGTCGAGCAATTTCGTGGGCACCTTCATCGTCCATCTGCACATTCAGCAAACCAGCACTTCGGCGCAACACAGCCAAGATGTCCTGGTCGTCATAGAAATCCAGATGCGCGGTGAACCCAAATCGATCCCGTAATGGTCCGGGGAGAGCACCGGCGCGAGTGGTTGCAGCAACCAAGGTGAACGGAGAAAGTTCCAACGGAATCGCGGTTGCACCAGCACCCTTGCCGACAATGACGTCGACTCGGTAGTCCTCCATCGCGAGATAGAGCATCTCTTCGGCGGCGCGTGCCATGCGATGGATTTCATCAAGGAACAGCACTTCACCTGGCACAAGGCTTGACAGCACTGCCGCCAAATCCCCTGCGTGCTGAATCGCCGGGCCACTCGTGACACGCAAGGGCACCTGCAACTCAGCGGCAACGATGCCGGCCAATGTGGTTTTGCCTAATCCTGGCGGACCTGCAAGGAGCACATGGTCGGCAGACGCGTTTCGCTGCCGCGCAGCACCCAGAACAAGCGAGAGCTGTTCCTTCACGCGCGCTTGCCCAATGAACTCGGACAGACTCTTGGGGCGTAACGCACCTTCGAGCACAATTTCTTCGTCGCCCGCCGCGGGCTGCAAAAGCTCACTCATGACCTGTCCAAACTGCGCAATGCAGCACGCAAGACGGTTTGGAGTGGCTGCTCACCAGCATGACGACCGTCGTCGAACGCCATGGTGGCAACTGTGTCAATTGCGGTTTGTGCATCTCGCGGATTCCAACCAAGTCCGAGCAGCGCAGTGCGAACTTGCTCTTGCCAAGGCTCCGCTGAGCGTGCGCTCGTGCCGCCAGCGACCCCTGCCGGAGCAGGACCGAGGCGGTCGCGCAATTCAACAATGAGCCGCTCGGCGCTCTTTTTTCCTACTCCACTAACCGCGGTGAGTGCAGAAAGGTTTCCTGTGCTGATGGCTGCGCGCAGATTCGACGGCGGTAGTGCCGACAGAATTGCTAAGGCAAGTCGTGGACCGATGCCAGAGACCGATGTGAGCGTGAGGAAATCATCGCGCGACACAGCGTCCGCAAATCCATAGAGAGTGATGGCATCTTCACGCACCACCATCGTTGTCGACAACGACACCGGTTGACCGACGCGTGCCGAAAGTGCAACTGGGGTGGGAACGTGCACGCTCAACGCGATGGGACCAACATTCACGTCGATTCGATCGTCGCCGATGGCAAGCACATCGCCGTTCACTGCCGCAATCATCTTGAACGCCTCACAATGCAGCCGCCACTTTCGCGCGCATGGGGGCTTGCCAGCCGTGACACAGCGCCAGGGCGAGCGCGTCGGCAGCGTCAGCAGGCGTTGGCCGCGCATCGAGACGTAAGAGTTTCGTCACCATTGTCGTGACTTGCTCCTTGCCTGCGCGTCCGCTGCCCGTGACCGCGGCTTTGACTTCTGTGGGCGTGTGCATCCCGATCGGGATTTCGCGTCGAGCCGCCGCAAGCAACACCAAGCCAGCCACTTGCGCCGTACCCATGACCGAGCGCAGGTTGTGCTGACTGAACACCCGTTCAACGGCCATTGCATCGGGCTGATGGGCATCAATGACTTCGGCGAGTGCAGCATCAATCTGCAGTAGCCGGCTTTCGAGAGGGTCATCTGCCGGGGTGCGAATCACTGCTACATGCACGAGCCGAGGTTGCTGACCCGGGCTTGCGTTCACCACTCCAACTCCACAGCGTGTGAGACCAGGGTCAACGCCGAGCACAATCACGGCATGCCTCCTGATTCGGCAGCGCACCCTCAGGTTGAGTCTCAGGCTGAGTCTCAGTCTGAGTCTGAT
>RGCY01000211.1 GCA_009918865.1 Actinomycetota bacterium | reverse complement strand
GCGTCTTCGTCGTCGTCAGCGGCGTAGTCGGCGACTGCAACCGGCGCGAGTGCGAAGTCGCGGGCGGCTGCATTGGCGACCGCACCGGCATCAAAACCGCCGGTGGAGTCCTTCAGCGACAAGCCCATGCTCGTCAACTTCTCCTTGACTTCGTCCACGGACTTGCTGCCGAAGTTTCGGATGTCAGCAAGGTCGGCTTCAGTCAGTGAAATTAGGGCACCAACGGTGTCAATGGACTCACGCTTGAGGCAGTTGTAGGAGCGCACGGTGAGGTCGAGGGCCTCAATCGGCATCTGCAATTGCTCAAGCAGATAGTTGTCGCTCTCGGAAGGTCCGAGTTCCACACCTTCTGCATTCGGGTTCAGGTCAGTGATGAGCGAAAGCAACTGGCTTAGCGTGTTACCCGACGATGCAAATGCATCGCGTGGAGTCATGCAGGGCTTGGTTTCGACGTCAATCACGAGCTTGTCGAAGTCAGTGCGCTGCTCAACACGGGTGGCTTCAACCTTGTAAGCAACCTTCAACACTGGCGAGTAGATGGAATCAAGCGGAATGCGGCCAATTTCTGCACCCATGATTTTGTTTTGCGATGCCACGACATAGCCGCGACCACGCTCAACGGTGAACTCAATTTCAAGCTGACCGTTGCCACTCAACGTAGCCAGGTGCAACTCAGGGTTGTGGATCGTCAAACCAGTAGGACACTCAATGTCTGCCGCAGTGACAGCACCAGCACCAGACTTGCGCAGGTACATGCGCTGTGGCTCATCGAAGTCACTCGAGACAACGATGGACTTGATGTTGAGGTTGAGTTCAACAACATCTTCGACCATGCCTTCGATGGGAGTGAACTCATGCAGCACACCATTGATGCGCACACTCGTGATGGCAGCGCCCGGCACTGATGAAAGCAGCGTGCGGCGCAGGGAGTTGCCAAGGGTGTAACCAAAACCCGGCTCAAGCGGCTCGAGGACGAACCGCGAACGGGTTGCAGAGATTTTTTCTTCACTAAGGGTGGGGCGTTGTGCGATGAGCACGGCGGTTCCTTCCCGCGGCGACCTCTATTTGACGCCGCAGATTGAGGCCAGCATCCGCCGCAGCAGATGCCGACCGAGGGTCACTTGGAGTAAAGCTCGACGATGAGTTGTTCTTGAACGAGCGTGTCAATGTTTGCGCGCACCGGTGAGTTGTGCACCAAGATTCGCATCCGGTTCGGCACAACCTCAATCCAGGCAGGAGGAGTGCGCTCGGAAAGTTCAGCCTGTGCCACCAAGAACGGCGTCATCTCGCGTGAACTTGCACGCACGTCAATGATGTCCGAAGGCGACACCTGGAACGATGGGATGTCAACTTTGGTGCCGTTCACCGTGAAGTGACCGTGACGCACCAACTGACGGGCCATGTCGCGACTCTTCGCAAAACCTGCGCGGTAGACGACGTTGTCAAGGCGACTTTCGAGCAGCACGAGCAGGTTCTCACCAGTCTTGCCACTGCGGCGTTGTGCCTCTTCGTAGTAGCCGCGGAACTGCTTCTCGAGCACACCATAGATGCGTGCGCACTTCTGCTTCTCACGCATCTGCAGCAGGTACTCGGAATCCTTTGACCGACCGCGACCGTGTTGGCCAGGTGGGTAGGGACGTGACTCAATCGGACACTTCGGGGACTCGCACTTGGAGCCCTTGAGGAAGAGCTTGACCTTCTCGCGACGGCAGCGCTTGCAGTCTGCACCTGTGTAACGGGCCATGATGTGGTTTCTCCTTCAGGCTTTCAAACGCGGCGGCGCTTCGGCGGACGGCAACCGTTGTGGGCAAGAGGGGTCACATCAGAGATGGAACCAACCTCAAGCCCGGTGGCCTGCAGTGAACGGATGGCGGTCTCACGGCCAGAACCGGGACCTTTGACGAACACGTCGACCTTGCGCATGCCGTGTTCCATTGCACGACGTGCTGCTGCCTCCGCTGCTAACTGGGCAGCAAATGGAGTGGACTTACGCGTACCTTTGAAACCGA
>RGCY01000022.1 GCA_009918865.1 Actinomycetota bacterium | reverse complement strand
GGTGCGGACACGTTGTGCATCAGTTCCGCGGATGCCATCGGAGTAATCGTTGGCGTAGTTCACCCCAATTTGCAGTAACAGTGCCACCAAGGCTGCACCGGCTGCGAATGCCGGTCGGGCTTCACGTGCGACCACTACGGGCGCACACGCAGTCAACACCGGCGCGATGGCTAGTGGAAGTGTTCGCGGACGCGCCCCAGCAATCCACATGCGCGCACTGGTCATGAATTGCTCGCAAGCAAGGTAGCCAACGCAATTCGATCAGGTTTGCCTGCTGCAGTCATCGGCACTTCGGACACAACCCGAAAATCTATCCGCACAGCGAGTTCTGTGCTCACGCGCGCAATTGCCGCTTGATGCTCATCAGGGCTGAGACCCGAGGCGGTTGCTGCATAAATCGTTGTGTCCGATGCACACGCAATGGCATTGATACCCAGGTCGCGCAGGATGGCTTCAACAGCGGAAAGCGAAACATTGACGCCGTGCACAATCACCACATCATCAGTTCGTCCCTCAATGACCAGCCGACCGTCGGCGGTCACATGTCCCACATCCGATGTGAGGAAACAGCGCTGTGTAGTGGTGTCAATCACTCCTTCAGACCCGCGATATCCAAGCATGACAACCGGTCCGCAAATCTCCACGCGCCTGTGTGAGATGGACACATTCACATCGGCAAGGGGTTGGCCGTTATACACGCAGCCGCCACATGTCTCAGTCATGCCATATGACAAAACGACATTCACGCCGGCGCTGCGAAGTGCCAAGACCAACGGCTCGGGAATTGCTTGTCCGCCGATGAGCACTGCATCGCATCTGCGCAGTGCGTCGATGCCAGAGGCGTCTCCAAGAAGTCGCTGTGCCATCTCCGGCACGAGTGATGTGTAGATGGGACCTGATTCGAGTTGTGCAACAGCGTGTGCAAAGACCTCTGCATTGAAAGGTGTGGCCCCACCGAGACTTTCGACTGCGATTGCTTGTGTTCCGGCGACAACCGAGCGCGCAACTGTCATGAATCCAGCCGATGTGTGAAGGGGTAGGGCACACACCCACGCGCCAGCGCCTCCGAGCCGTTCATGCAGTGAGTGAGTTGAATGTTCAATGGCCGACCACGTGTGCATCACGGCTTTGGGCTCGCCAGTTGACCCAGAGGTCGTCAAGATGACATCGCATGCATCGGGGCACGCAATATCCGGACGCACTGCGGCGATGAGTCGAGTGCGGTATTCATCACTGATGCGTGCACTCACCACGGGGATGGGCGCAATCGGCGTAATGGGCGCGCGCGCGCGAATCTGTGCTGCCGCGTCATCTACGCCGGCTGCGCGAGGCACATACGGCTCTAGTGCACCACGCAGCACAGCAACAGCCGTCGGACCGACGGGGAGGTCGAGTACCCACGGTGCTCGCTCTGTGGAGATTGTCATCAACGGTTAGCGTAGGCACCCGTGGATACCCGTGACCGTCACACCCTGACCCCCGTCGTTGCTCCTGACAGCCCGGCGGCGAAGGATCCCGCGTTTTCGTCGGCCGTTCCTGCCGCGGCGTGGGAGGTGATGTGCACATACGATGACATCAAATATGAAGTTGCCGATGGCATGGCCAAAATCACCATCAACCGGCCGACAGTTCGTAATGCTTTCCGTCCGCAAACAGTGGCTGAACTGTTGGATGCATTCGATCGTGCTCGCGATGACGACCGCATCGGCGCCATCATCCTGACCGGTCAAGGTGACTGGGCGTTCTGTTCTGGTGGTGACCAGCGAGTTCGCGGCGATGACGGATACATCGGTGATGACGATGTTGCTAAACGCGGCATTGGTCGACTCAATGTGCTGGATTTGCAGATTGCGATTCGCCGGCTACCCAAGCCAGTGGTGGCGATGGTCGCTGGCTATGCAATTGGTGGCGGCCATGTCTTGCATGTGGTGTGCGACCTGACTGTTGCAGCCGACAACGCACGTTTTGGTCAGACCGGACCGAAGGTTGGTTCATTTGATGGCGGTTATGGCTCAGGTTTACTTGCCGCGCACATTGGGCAAAAACGCAGCCGTGAGGTGTGGTTCACCTGCCGTCAATACGGCGCGGCACAGGCGTATGAGTGGGGTTTGGTTAATGAAGTTGTACCCCTGGCAGATTTGGAGATTGCAACAGTTGCGTTGTGCAAAGAGATGCTGGCGATGTCGCCGTTGTCACTTCGCTTGCTCAAGGCCGCACACAATGCCGCCGATGACGGACTCGCCGGCATCCAGCAACTTGCTGGTGATGCCACACTGTTGTTCTACATGTCGGATGAGGCACAAGAAGGTCGCGATGCCTATGTGGAGCGGCGCGCACCTGACTTCAGCAAATTCCCACGTCGCCCTTGAGATGAATCCAGCGCTGCACAATGCACAAGTCTGAGCACCTCGGTGTAGCGCTTCCATCTATTGCCGAATTGCAAGCATCGGCGATTGCCTTTCGAGTTCCGCTGCGCACCGAGTTTCGGGGAGTGACTTATCGCGAAGGACTACTCCTGTGCGGCCCGCGTGGCGTGGGGGAGTTTGCCCCGTTTGACGACTACCCAGCAGCCGGTGCCGCGCGTTGGCTGCTGGCAGCTGTGGACGCGGCATGGGGTGAACCACTGCCGACGCTGCGCACCGAAGTGTTGGTCAATGCCATCGTTCCCGATGGCGATATTGCGACCACTGTTCAGATTGCGCGCGAAGCAGCAGCAGGCGGTTGTCGCACGATGAAAGTAAAGGTCGCATCACCAGCCGGATTCGGCCCACATCTTCAGGATGTGACCGAGCGCGACATCCCTCGCCTCCGAGAGGTGCGCGCCATCCTTGATGCGGAATTTGGAGTCGGTCAAGGCGCCATTCGCATCGACGCCAATGCTGCCTGGACTGCGGCTGATGCAATTCGAATCCTTCCGCTGCTGGCAGAAGCCGCAGGCGGACTTGAGTATGTGGAGCAGCCGTGCCAAGACCTTGAAGACTGCGCGCAAGTTCGGGCTGAGACTGGTGTGCGCATTGCCATCGATGAAGGTCTGCGGCTCGCTCAGAACTTTGACACCGCGGTGGTTGACGCGGTCCGGGAAGCCGCCGATGTGGTGATTGTTAAGCCGATACCAATGGGCGGTGCTGCCGAGGTCATTCGGATTGTTCAGGAGATTCAGCGACCGGTGGTGGTTTCTGGATCAATGGATACATCCATTGGTTTGAGTTATGTCCTCAACACGGCGTGTGCGATTCCGGGATTGGCACTCGCATGTGGTCTTGGCACTGGGAGTTTGCTTGCAGGTGACTTAACTGCGAAGACGCTGCTACCCACGCGCGGCACTCTTTCGAAAGCCGACGTTGCTGTTGACCCGGAGGCCCTGCGTGCTCACACGATTGCTGAAGAAGATCCGCGGCACTCATGGTGGTTGCAGCGTCTACACGATGCTGCGACGCACATTGCTGCACTTGGTAGCGTCGGGGCATGATTGATGATGCAACCACCGAATTGATTCGGCGTTACCAAGCCGGTGTGGGCTTGATTGATGCTGCACTAGCGATGCTGTCGGATGCTGATCTTGATCGCAGTGATGCTGGTGGTTGGACTGCGCGGATGGTGGTTCACCATCTGGCAGACAGCGAAACCAATGCCTATGTGCGTCTACGTCGATTGCTCGCAGAGTCTTCGGGCACCACGATTCTCGGGTACGACGAAGAGCGCTGGGCCGCATGCGCCCCGCTGGGTTACACCACGGAACCGATTGATGACTCAGTCGCAGTGCTGCGGGCAGTGCGAGCCGCGAGTGCACGAGTGTTGACTCGTATGGCTGAAGACGACTTTGACCGTGAAGGTGTCCACACGGAATCGGGCCGCTACACAGTGCGCGACTGGTTGAACATTTACGCGCGGCATGCCGAAGAGCACGCTGAGCAGATTCTCAAAGCAAGTGGCAGGTCGTGACGCTGTCGTGACTGAGTCTGCGGCGACATCATTGGCACACGCATGTGTGCAGCGGCTGATTGACCTTGGGGTCAAGCACGCGGTGTTATCACCAGGTTCTCGTAACGCACCCATCTCCATCCTGCTAGCACAGGCTGAGCAGCAAGGCTTGCTGACCTTGCATGTTCGAATTGATGAGCGCGAGGCCGCATTTCTTGCCCTCGGCTTGAGCAAACTAAGTGGGATTCCAACACTGTTGTGCTGCACATCAGGCACAGCAGCGGCGAACTTTGCGCCAGCGGTGGCTGAAGCTTTCTATTCGCAGGTGCCGATGATTGTTCTTACGGCAGATCGCCCAGAGGGTGCGGCGCAGCGCGGAGCCAGTCAGACGATTCGCCAAGACCAGTTGTACGCCGCGAATGCGCTTGCCAGTTTCACCATTGGCACGGGTGCTGATCATCATGTCGCGGCTGATCGGGCACGGGTTGCGTGGAGTGCGGCCTGCGGTCCGCAGCGTGGGCCGGTGCATGTGAACATACATCTTGCGGAACCACTGTTGGCAAGCCACGTTGAATGGCCGGCTCTGCGCGAGGCTGAACCGTTTGACATCAGCCAGGCAGCGGATATTGATTCGCCGCCATTGGACCTCCCCGCGCTTGGCAATCGCCCGGTCATGGTGATCGGCGATATCCCACAGCATGAACGCAACGTGGTGCAGTGCGCACTCGATTTTGCAGTAACTGTTGGCATCCCGGTGTTGATGGAACCGACCGCAGGAAGTCGTGACGCGCGCGTAGCGGTGCGTCGGCACGCACTGATGACGGATGCGGTCAGCGAAGGCATCACCTCCGTGATATCACTCGGACGCTTCGGACTCGGACGGCACCTTCGACGGCTGTGTGAACGGGCGAACACTCACATCGCATTTGCGGCTGAAGGTTTGGGTGCTGATCCGTTTGCAACGGCCACAATGGTGCTGAAGTTGGCACAAGCCGAACCTGTGCTCACAGCGTTGCAATCAACGCTGGAGGTTGAACCGACCTGGCTTCAAAGTTGGCACACGGCAGATGAGCGAGCATCCATGCACGTTCAATCGGTGCTGGAATCAACTACTGCTGCGCCTAGTGGTCTACACGTCGCGGCCGAAGTTCTTGAGTTCGCGGCACACCACAATGCACTGGTGTTTGCAGCAGCATCACGCAGCATTCGTGATGTTGATGTGATGGCTGACTTTGCTGGGCCCACAGTGGTCGCCAATCTCGGTGTGAACGGCATTGATGGTCTCATCTCAACGGCAGCAGGCGTGGCATTGTCACAGCAGCAGCACACGTACTTACTCATTGGTGACATTGCCTTCCTGCATGGCAGCAACGGCTTGCTCAACGTTGCTGGTGAAGCGCCCGCACCGTTGACTGTCGTGGTCGTGGATGACAACGGTGGTGCAATCTTCAGCGACCTCGAACAAGGTGCTGAGGAATTTCAACCGTGGTTCGAGCGAGTGTTCGGCACCCCACACAACATGAATCTGGTCAACGTCGCTCGTGGCTACGGAGTCAACGCAGTTGGTGTGGAAACACGCGCTGAACTTGCTGCGCAGTTGGCCACTCGCACACCAGGTGTCATCGTGGTCAAAGCGGCGAACCGAGAGCAATCACGAAATCTGCGCGCTCAACTACAAAGTTAGAAGACGAGCATCCGGAGCGCGAGCGTGCAGGGGTTCGCCGCGCTGAGCCATGAACATGGCGTTTAACTGCAGCGGTCGCTGAAACGACCCTTACTCAGCATCGCGAGAGTTATTACTCTCGAATCCCCGTCACGTCGGCACATCAAGGTGTCAGCGCTTTGCGCATCGCTTGCAATTTCGCTTCCGACTCAGCGCGCTCGGATTCAGCGGTTGACCCTGCGACAATGCCGCAACCGGCGAATAGTTCGATCTGAGTTTGCTGTTCATCTAGAACATGTCCGCAACGCAAAGCGATACCAAATTCACCGTCACCATGCGCATCGCTCCAACCGACTGGCGCTGCATAGCGACCGCGGTCCAACTGCTCAAGTTCGTTGATGACCGCGGCTGCGCGTTCCGTTGGTGTTCCGCACACAGCAGCAGTCGGATGTAGCGAACCGGCGAGCGCAACGGCGGGCACATCATCAGCGAGTTCACCCGTCACATCCGTGGCGAGATGCTGCACATTGGCCAAGCGCAGTAGTGATGGCTCTGCGGGTACATCCAGATCAGTGCAGTGCGCAGCCAGCACATCTGCCACGGAGCGGACTGCATATTCATGCTCCGCTAGGTCTTTATCACTTTCGCGCAAACGATTCGCTAAGTCACCATCAATGAATTCATCAGCTGAGCGCTTCACCGTTCCGGCAAGCACTCGCGATGCCACTGTCGGTCCGTGGCGACGCACCAACATCTCGGGGGTTGCGCCGACCCAGCCGTCAACAAGAAATGTCCAGCATGACGGCTGCGCCTGTGCGAGTTGCGTGACGAGCCAGCCTAAGTCGATGGCCGCATCCGCAGTGCCAACGATGCTGCGCGCGAGCACGACTTTGTCGAGCGCCCCTGCTTCAATCCGCCCCACCGCACGCGAGACTTGTTCCTGCCACCGATCAAGTGCCAGCGCACCATCGCGCCACTCAATGGTTGTGTGTCGGGAGTGAGTTTCGCGATGCTGCCGGAGGTTTTCCAAGAACTGCAGAGGACTTGTTGCCGCGGCTGCAGAGACTGTCGCGAGCGAGACGAAATTACCGTCACGACGAAGGAGGTGTTGCGGCACAATCACCGCTGAATCCCCTCGGTCAGGCTCGTAGTTGAACGACATAAATGCCACCAACGCACCTGTGGGGTCATCAAACTGCTGTGACTCGCGTGCCCACCAGCGTTGTGCTCTCGAGAACCGTTCGCGGCCCGTGAGGTGAGTGCGCGTTACTTCCCCTAGACCAACAAGACCTTTTTCGTGTTCACGCCCACCTGTGATCCAGACCAATGCGCCAGTGGGGGAAACGACATCTGTCAACGAAAACTCGGGCCACAGGCTGTCGATGTCAATTTCGCACACAAACACCTGTTGACCCACGTCTGCTTAGCCTAGGTGTGAACTCACATGTCCGCTGCCGCCGGTTCACCCTGCACATGCGCGCACATCAGCAACGCATGAGAATGCCTCCGTGAGCCGACCCGACTTGAGTAAAGACCCGGCTGCAGTGGCGTCGATGTTCGATCGCGTCGCAAAGCGGTATGACCTGGTAAACGATCTTCTCTCACTCGGCCAAACTCGTCGTTGGCGAACGGTGGTCACCAATGTTGTCGATGCGCGTGCTGGGCAGCGCGTGCTTGACCTCGCCGCAGGCACTGGAACATCGTCCGCACCATTGGCAGCCCAAGGGGCAACCGTGATTGCGGCCGACTTTTCCCTAGGAATGCTCAGGCAGGGCCGCACCCAACAGCAAGACCTACCCTTCGTCGCCGCGGACGCGATGAAACTGCCGTTCGCGGACGCAAGTTTTGATGTCGTCACCATTTCCTTCGGGCTGCGAAATGTTCATGGCTTGGAGACCGCGCTCGCGGAAATGTTCCGTGTGACCTCCCCTGGTGGAAAAATCGTCATCTGCGAGTTCAGTACCCCGACAAATCGGATATTTCGGAAGATTTATCGCCGATATCTCGGATCCATTGTCCGGTGGGCATCCCGAGTGTTCTCAAGTGATCCAGCGGCTTACGAGTACCTGGGGGACTCGATTGTGGCGTGGCCGGACCAACAACGATTAGCCCAAATTTTGACGACGGCTGGTTGGCACAGGCCGCGTTGGCGCAATCTCACCGGTGGCATTGTTTCCGTGCACGTGGCACAACGGTCCTAGATACTCACCTCGGACAGCGAGCACATCTTCGGCAAAGGAGCCGTCACCCGGGTGGGACCATCGCAGATGGTGGCAGCGAGTGAGACATAGCCACTCATCTGAGTCCGCCACATGCGTGCGCACATGCCCGATAAGTGGGTCAACACGCGCGACCCCCAACATGCGCGCATGCTGCACACTTCTAGGATTGGCAAGGCACAGCACACGGCTGCGCCACCTCTGTCCGAACACCGCCGCAAATCCGTCGGGCCCGACTGACTGAAGAGGGGAGCCCTCGCCGTGAGCGCCTACCTCCCCATTCTGGTGCTCGGTTTGCTCTCCTTCGGTTTTGCGATTTTTTCTGTCGTAGCCGGTGCTCTCACTGGTCCAAAGCGCTACAACCGAGCGCGGCTTTCCGCCTATGAGTGCGGCATCGAAGCCACACCTCAACCGGCTGGTGGCGGTCGCTTCCCAGTGAAGTACTACCTCACCGCAATGTTGTTCATCGTTTTCGATATTGAAATTGTTTTTCTCTACCCCTGGGCAGTGACATTTGATCGACTTGCACTGTTTGGGTTGATTGAAATGGTGATGTTCATCGCGACAGTGCTCGTTGCATACGCCTATGTCTGGCGTCGCGGCGGCCTGGAGTGGGACAACTAGGCACAGCGAAGATTCCGAGCGAAGGACAAGGGACGAACCATGGGCATTGAAGAGAAGTTGCCAAGCGGCTTCTTGCTCACCACGGTCGAGAAGTTCGCCGGCTACGCGCGCAAGAGTGCGCTGTGGCCTGCAACATTCGGCTTGGCTTGCTGTGCCATTGAAATGATGACCACCGGCGGCGCGCGATATGACCTTGCTCGCTTTGGCATGGAAGTGTTCCGTGCATCACCTCGCCAGGCCGACCTCATGATTGTGGCCGGTCGCGTCAGTCAAAAGATGGCACCAGTTTTGCGCCAGATTTATGACCAAATGCCGGGACCGAAGTGGGTTCTTGCCATGGGGGTGTGCGCATCCAGTGGCGGCATGTTCAACAACTACGCCGTGGTTCAAGGTGTTGACCACGTTGTCCCGGTCGATATCTACCTCCCCGGCTGCCCACCGCGTCCGGAAATGTTGATTGACGCAATCCTGAAACTGCACGACCAGATTTCTGACACAAAACTTGGCAAGAACCGGGTGCGCGAGATTGAGAACATTGAGCGCGAAGCCCTCTCTGCAGCCCCAACATCTGCAATGAAGGGGCTGCTGCGATGACTAATCAGCCCAATCTGCCGGTGGTGCCGGAAAACGCAGCGTTACTCGACACCGTGGTCACCAAGCACGGCATGTTCAGCCCGAGTGCCGGTGGTGACACGTCAGGTTTCGGCGGTTTGGTTGAGCGGTTCGAACTTGCGCCAGCCGCAATGAAGCCTTTCGGTGGTTGGTTTGATGATGTCTCAGATGCGATTGTGAAAGCCGCTGCAGCCAAAGGTCTACCCACGGAGTCCGTTTTCGAACGCGTGAGCATTGACCGTGGTGAAATCACATTTTTCGTTTCGCCGCAGAACCTGCGCACTGTGATGCAGGTGCTGCGTGATGAGCCGAGCCTTCGCTTTGAAATGTGCATGGGTGTCAATGGGGTTCACTACCCATTTGAAACCGGGCGCGAACTGCACGCGGTTTATCCCATGCAGTCCGTGACGCACAACCGCCGTGTCCGAGTTGAAGTTGCGGTGTCAGATGACAACCCACACATCCCTTCAATTGTCGACATCTACCCAGGCAACAACTGGCATGAACGCGAGACGTGGGATTTCTTCGGCATCGTCTTCGATGGCCACCCAGGTTTGACACGCATTGAAATGCCCGATGACTGGCCGGGGCACCCACAACGCAAGGACTACCCACTCGGTGGCATTGACATTGAGTACAAGGGCGCAACCGTGCCCGCTCCAGATAAGCGCAGGTCGTACTCATGAGCGAGCAGACCACTCATTCCACCGCGGACCCATATGCCGGCTTCACCGACACCACTGAAGGTCGAGTGCACACCGTCACAGGCCAGGACTGGGACACCATCACAGGTGCGGCCGCTGGTCAAACTGAACGACTTGTTGTCAACATGGGTCCGCAGCACCCGTCCACACACGGCGTGCTGCGCCTGATTCTTGAAATCGAAGGCGAGACCGTCACTGAAGCCCGCTGCGGCATCGGTTACTTGCACACCGGAATCGAGAAGAATCTCGAATATCGCACGTGGACGCAAGGAGTCACGTTCGTCACGCGCATGGACTACCTCTCGCCATTCTTCAACGAAACCGCATACTGCTTGGCTGTTGAGAAGTTGCTAGGCATCACCGACCAGATTCCTGAGCGCGCCAACGTCATTCGCGTGATGATGATGGAACTGAACCGCATCTCATCTCACCTAGTGGCGCTCGCCACCGGCGGTATGGAACTGGGTGCTTTGTCGCCCATGATTTTTGGATTCCGCGAGCGCGAACTGGTGCTTGACCTTTTCGAGCTCATCACCGGTCTGCGCATGAATAGTGCTTACATCCGTCCCGGCGGTGTTGCTCAGGACCTGCCTGATGGTGCGGTGGAGAAAATCCGCGAGACGCTGGATTTACTTCCGAAGCGCTTGAAAGACACCAGTGATTTGTTGGTGGACAACCAAATCTGGATGGGTCGCACAGTTGGTATCGGATTCCTAGACCTGCCCACATGCATGGCACTTGGAATCACCGGGCCGGTGCTTCGTTCCACCGGTTTCGCACACGACTTGCGCAAGAGCCAGCCTTATTGCGGCTACGAGACTTACGACTTCGATGTGCCCACAGTTGACACCTGTGATGTTTACGGCCGCTTTTTACTGCGCATCCGTGAGATGCAGGAATCAATGAAGATTGTGCGTCAGTGTTTGGACCGACTCAAGCCCGGTCCAGTGATGGTTGAAGACGCCAAGATTGCTTGGCCAGCCCAACTCGCTGTGGGCAGTGACGGCATGGGCAACAGCCTTGCCCACATCAAGAACATCATGGCCGAATCAATGGAGGCGCTGATTCACCACTTCAAGTTGGTGACCGAAGGTTTCCGAGTTCCGGCGGGTCAGGTCTATCAAGCCATTGAGTCACCACGTGGTGAACTCGGTGTTCATATGGTCAGTGACGGCGGCACTCGCCCTTATCGCGTGCACTTCCGCGATCCTTCGTTCAACAACTTGCAAGCCACTGCCGCGATGAGTGAAGGCGGTCAGGTTGCAGACATCATCGGCGCGATTGCGTCGATTGACCCGGTCATGGGAGGCGTTGACCGATGATCGACTCAACCACGAAGGCGCAGTTACAAGAGATTGCTGACCGCTACCCGGTTGCACGTTCAGGGTTGTTGCCAATGTTGCACTTGCTGCAATCGGTTGAAGGTCATGTGAGCACTGACGGAATTGATGCCTGCGCTGAAGTGCTTGGCATCAGCACTGCTGAAGTCACGGCTGTCGCAACCTTCTACACGATGTATCACAACGAACCACAAGGTGAGCACCACATTGGCGTGTGCATCAACCCTGGCTGCGCCATCCTCGGTGGCGACGATGTTTATGCAGCTGTCTGTGCGCGGCTGGGCATCGGTCACGATGAAGTAACAGCCGACGGCAAGTTCTCGTTGGAGCGTATTGAATGTCAGGCTGCCTGCACACATGCGCCGGTGATGACGGTGAACTGGGAATTTATGGATCGCGTGTCACCTGAGCAAGCCGTAGGTGTCATTGATGCACTCGCTGCCGGCGAGCAGGTTGAGTCCACTCGTGGCCCAAAGGTCACATCATGGCGCGACACTGCTCGCGTGCTCGCTGGTTTTGACGACGGCAAAGCGGCAGATGGTGTTGCTGCCGATGAGTTGATGCTCGCCGGACTGAAGCGCGCAAAAGAATTGGGCATGAAAGCTCCCACCACAAAGGGTGGTGAGTGAACGATGGGAATCACCTCGGGGCTGACCCCTGTCCTCAGCGCCCACTGGGATGAGCCGGATTCATTCACCATTGCTGGCTACCGTCGCCACGGCGGTTACACCGCAGTTGCTAAAGCATTCGCAACCGACCCAGATTCAGTGATTGCCACTGTGAAGGACTCTGGGCTCTGTCTCTTATACACATCTGACGCTGCCGACGAAGAG
>RGCY01000210.1 GCA_009918865.1 Actinomycetota bacterium | reverse complement strand
TTAGACTGGCTGGAGGAGCCCGTCATCGTTCCAGAAGTTGTTCCGGACTTGCTGGCCTGGGAGGAGGCCGAATAAGTGGCAGAACCTGTGGAACAGGCGGAAGTGCTGCCGCTTTTTCCGGAGCTGGGAGTCGGCGGAGAATCGCGGGTGGTTGTTACGGTTATGGTCTCTGAAGCGGTCACTTTCCCGACGGTGCGTGAAATCGTTGTGGTGCCGGTAGATGTCTTGCTGTTTGTTACGGATCCCGTAACGGTAGGCGAACCTGTGTCGGTCACCGATAGGCGCATGCTGCCGCTCGGGCTCAGAGAAAGGCGGGGGGTGCGAGAGGCCTCAATCGTCCGAGTGTGTGTGGGAGAAGCGGATCGGGTCCTACTGGCTCCCACGGTCCTCGTCCCGGTTGCGGAATAGGTGGAGGTCTTTGACATGGTCGTGCTGGCTGTGATCGTCTTGGTGCCACCCATGCTGCGAGAATCAGTTGCAGATCCTGAGGATGTTCTCGTGGCCGTCATGGTGCGTGTGCCACTGGGGGAGGCCGTGCCTGTCTTGCTAGTAGTCGTTGTTGCAGTAGAGGTTACAGTGCGCCGTATGCTCTGTGACTGGGCCGGAGAACGCGATACAGTTGAACTTCCTGTTGAGCTACGGGATGCGCGGGTAGAAAGAGTAAGTGTTCCGCTTGCAGTGGCAGTTCTGGAAGGGGCCATGGACCGCGTGGGGCTGGGAGATCCACTGGATGTTTTGGACTGAGTTGCGGATCCTGTTGCGGTCTTTGTGGTTCGCATGGTGGCGGTAGTGACGGCAGTGGAGGTGGATGTCTTGGACCCCTGTTGAGTGGCGGTTGCAACAGCGGATGCGCTAGAAGTCTTGGTGGTCATGGGGGATCTTGTTCCTGCCGCAGTGGGCTTCATCGTTCTGCTCGCAATCATACTGGGCGTATCATAGCGACTGATAAGTGCTGAGCGAGTGCTCGTGGTAGTTTTCGTGGAAGTCTTGGATAGGGTGGATGTGGCGGTGGGGACGATAGGAGGAGTTGCCGCAATACCTCCTATAGCAGCTAGCAACAAGAGCCACCGCATACTGTATCTATTTATGTGGCCCGGCTTAAGCGAACAAAATGCCGGCTTAAACGCGGGCCAGTATAGATATTTGGTGGGGTGGCCACGCAGCGCCTATAGTTTAGTGGTAGAATGCAACTCTTCCAGTGTAATAGCAAGGTTGTAATCCGGGTTCGATTCCCGGTGGGCGCACAGGTGTTCAGAGCTTTTCGTAAAGGCTGTGAAGACCTCTTTGGCGCAATGGATAGCGCACCCGCCTTCTAAGCGGGAGGCTGTGGGTTCGATCCCCACAAGAGGTAACCGCCGTCTTAGCTTTAGTGGTAGAGCAACCGCCTTGTATGCAAAGTAAGCGGTAGGTCCTGGGTTCGATTCCCAGAGATGGCATCTTTTGAGTATTTCTGAACTCCTCAAAAGATGTCGGCGTGTTAGTGATGACTGACCTCTCAGGCACAGGCCAGAAGGGATTCGTCTTTGAAGAACTGATGGATCAGACACTCCGTAAACTCGTACAGCCATTGGCGTCCAAGGGGATTTCTTCGCGGCTCCTCAATGAGCAGCAGATTCGCGATGAGTTCGGCGAACAGTCCTTGAACGGAGTGGACCATTTCTTTCTACTTGAACAGGCCGAGCCCGTCCTCTTTCTTCTGCAAGAAAAATGGAAGTTCGTGACGAATCAGCGCGAGGTCAGCCAGTTCCTAGATTGTTGTTCGCGGATTCTGGCGCGCATGCCGGATTTCAAGGGGCGTGTGATCCGACTCTGGGTGACGCGGACACAGCCGACTACGAATGGGGAAAAGTCCTTGCATGAAGGAGGTGCGTATGTGGTTCAGACCAGCACAAGCATGTCCTTTTTGGCCCAAATGACGGGGCAGTTTCTTTGTGAGATTCTTGGTGATAGAGAGCTCTGCACCGATATGTTGGCCACGATGCCAGATCTTCTTTCTGGTGATGCGCCGTT
>RGCY01000209.1 GCA_009918865.1 Actinomycetota bacterium | reverse complement strand
TTTCCGCGCTATTCGTGACCTTAAGTGGTACAGCGTTTGTGTCAGCCGCATGCTTAATGCACGGATTCGTTTATGCTTCAAATAGGCACGAATCTGCATGAGCATGCTCAAGATGGGTTTGCGACGTCATTCGACGGGGGATGCTGCAGGTGGCGCTCAAGGCGCTACCTACCCGTGAGGAGTCGCAGTGGCAACGTCCAGCATTGATGACGTGACCATGGCTCGTCGGCTTGTTTTCGGGGGGAACGTCCGGCGCAACCGCCAGGCACAAGGTATGTCGCAGGAGGAACTTGCCGAGCAGGCAGGCATCGATCGCAAGACGGTCAACAGGATTGAGCAAGGCGTTCATTCTGTGCGCCTTGACAATGTGTGGCTACTCGCGGATGCACTCGAAGTCGACGTCCGCGATTTGTTCAAAGACTGAACACGACAATCCCGTCAGTTTTCATTCAGTCGTTTAGCAAGCGCGGGGTTTACCCCCCAAAGTTCGGCCAAAACATCCACCTCAGTTTGAGCATCTTTGTCGACCAAACCAGTTTTCACTGCTCGAAGCATGATGTTTCGTGGCGTGTGCTCACCACCAACGAACTCAAAAACATCCGTGCGATAACCACGTGAGCGCATGATTCCTGCGCGCAGCGCATCAGTCACGAGATCCAATAAACGTTCGCGCAAGATTCCGTGTCGCGTCAACAAGTTCCACGCCTGCGGTGCTGCATTAACTTGGCTTTGAACATCGTGATGGCAGCACGGGGCAGCCAGAACGATGACAGCGTTGTGATGCACAGCCCACGCAAGTGCGTCATCCGTAGCGGTGTCACAGGCGTGCAATGCGAGTACTACATCCGGATTCTCCCCTGACCACTGAGCCGAAGCAATGTCACCAGTAGTGAATGACATCGATTCAATACCAAGGTCTCTTACCAAATCATTGTTCCGCTGGACGCTGCTCTCTCGTAGATCAATTCCGACAATGTCAACTGGCCAGTCACGCACGCGTTGAGCCCAAGCTTGCAACGCGAAGGTCAGATATGCATGACCGCAACCTAGGTCAACAATTCGAAGCGGTTTGTCCTTGGTGGGCGAGTGCACGTGACCGCTAGCCATGGCTTTGTCAAGAGTTGACTCAAAAACGCGCAGGAAGTCATCAACTTGTCGGAACTTGTCTTGCTTACTCGGCTTGATTTCACCGGCAGGGGTGGCTATGCCGACCGCTTTGAGAAACGGGTCGTCGGCCATGAGCATGCGCTGCTTCGTGCGATTGTGCTCAAGCCGTTGTGCTTGCGTCTTCGCTTCCACATGCACGAGCGCTTCACGTCGCCGTGTGATTCGACACTGCCAAATCTCGCTCGTTGTTGTCACAGTGATATTGGAGTAGCCCTGCGTTAGCACCCTCTGCACTTCGGCAGTGACATCGTCGATCGCGATGTTGCTCGTATGCGTTTCTTTGCCGGTGCGGCGGACTATCTGCATCGCCAACTCGCCTTGAATTTCAATGGCGCGCAGGTCAACCCGCTCCCATTGAGGATTGGTGTTGCTCAAGCGCCCGGAGAAAACAGCGCTCACGAATGTGCCGATTTCAGAAATTCGCTGGGTGGCTTCGTGGTGGGCAGCACTGACGTCGAGTCGCATCAGTGGCCTAGTGAGAATGCGATACCTGTGAGCAGCATGACGACGAGGACCACTGCGACAATCCACCGACGGAATCGGTACGACATCGTGAATCAGCCTTCTTGCGGCTGATGCGCGTTGCTATCAGCATCGGCGTCAACTTCATCAGAAAGTGCTGCTGAACCGCTGTCAGATTCGTTCATTTCAATCGTTGCGCCATCGGCGTTCAAAATCGCGTCACTTTCTCCGTCGATACTTTCATGTTCAACTTCGAGGTCACGGGTCACTTCGCCATCACTTTGAGGTTGCACATCAGTTGGTGGTTCAACCTGCTGCGTGGTGGCCTCGCCATCTTCACTGCGATGAATAGTCACGATTTCATATTCATTCTCATCGAGTGTCACTTCAGGCAGGCTCGCTGCACTTGT
>RGCY01000208.1 GCA_009918865.1 Actinomycetota bacterium | reverse complement strand
TCGACCGCGCGATTGTGTTAAAGCCGAAGACACTGAGTCCAAGTTTGTTGGCTCCATTCGCCTTCGCGTATTCCTCCGCCGCAAGCATTGATGCTCGACCGAGTCCCTGGCCGCGGTAGGCCTCGAAGACCTCAATGTCGTAGATGAACCAGTCTCCCTGCGCGCGTTCACTAAGCCACAGATTTCCGATGTGTTCGCCGCCGTGCATGACATGAAACATTCGTTGACCAGAAGCAATGGCGCCATCTGGACTGATGGTCTGCTGATTTCGTTCAATGTTTGCATCAGCTTCCGATGGCGATGCACCGGCCCGAATGAGTTCCTCCCGGTACCTCGGCCACAACCCAGAGAGGTAGGCGACGGCTTCGTCATTCCTCAGCTCAGTAAGCGTCACGGCCATGTTGTCTTTGATTCCTCTGCTTACTAGGCAGTCGGGTTCTACTTCGTTTCCGTCTGAGTCTCGTAGTACCAAGCCCAGACGTCGTAATCATCGAGATGAATCGAGCGTTCTCCGTGGGCATGCAAAATCCCAACGATGTTCGCACGATGTTCCGCAGCGTGATAAGGCGCTTGGCTCAGGACTACTGACCGTGGTGCGCAACGCTTCCCACCTTCATCTTCAAACTCAACCATTGCGTCTGGTTGTGTTGCCGCAACGATGAGCGATTCATACATGTCGCTTAACTGCACACGGAGCAGCTCTACTTCAGCAGCAGATGTTGGCACCTTTAGGTCACTCGACTGCGAACCCAAAAGCAGGAAGCGATACCACTGCACGCCCTGCAGGATGTGCATGAGGTTTCGGCCAACGGTCCACTCGGAATCGTGACCGAAGAGTGAAAGAGACTCGTTCGGCAAACGCTTAATTTCGGTGAATAACTTGTTATCCGCCCACGCCATGTGGGAGAGCGAGGTTTCAAGTGAAATCATGCAAACCCCACTTTGGTTGGCATCTTGATGTTGCGAGCATGAGAACTCTAGTCCGCGGTTTCGCATGCAGTGCGTGAATGTATTCGCGGAGACAGCACTCGGTGACCCTAGGAGTTGAGCTGATGGGCATCTCAGAATGACTTCGCCGAGTGCGGGTCTTGCTCGCACTTCCGCTAGGGGCGAACCGTTGAGTCTTCGCGGCTTGGGTCTTTCAGGCCGAGATGGGCAGTTGCCTGCTTCATGCATTGCAATGCTGCAGGTATGAGACCAACATCTTCATAGGCACGACCAAGCCCATGCCAGGTTCGAGCGGAGTCGGCATGGCTCTCGGTCTGAGTTAATTCCGCGAGTGCGCGATGTAGCGCATCGATTGCCTCTTCAGAGTGACCCTGTTCAGCGAGCAAAGTGCCCATCACAGTCAATTCGCGGGCTTTGCGAATTCGATTATCTTGAGAAATCAGTGTCAGCGCCTCCTCAAACACCGGCACTGCCTGAAGGACGCCTTCTGTTCTAGCGATGAGTTCGGCTCGCGTGGCTTTGAGTGAACCGAGTTCATCGGTAGATTGCAGGTTCTGCAACACTGATTCAGCTTCACTGAGCCGAGCATCAATAACAACGGGGTCGAAGTCGCCACTGCGCATTTCAAGCCACGCAGCCAAGTGATTCAACGTGGCTTGGTCGTGTGGACGATTTGCTGCTTGAGCATGCACAAGCGCTTCACGAGCAGACATCGCTGCGAGCGCCGGCTTTTCCATCCGCTCATAGGTCATCGCCTGCACCCACAGAGCACTTGCCGCTGCCCATGGTGAGTTTGCTACGGCTAGCCCCTGGCGGCAGAGCTCGAGTGCTTCGGTGTAGTCGCCTCGCAAAGACAGCAAAGTTGCGGATGACGCTCGAATCACGGAGCGCAAATGATCCGTCTCGGCGGTTCGTGCCGGGGTTTCTGCTTCAAGGACAGTTCGTGAAATGTTCAGCGCTGCATCGAAGCGTCCGAGTCTCACCGCGGCCGTGCATGCTCCGCGCACCACCCACAGTTGTTCGACGCTGCCCGGAGCAAAATCGTGAAACAACCCAATCAATGTTTGCGATGCGTCGGAAAAGAAACCAGAG
>RGCY01000207.1 GCA_009918865.1 Actinomycetota bacterium | reverse complement strand
TCAAGGACAACGTCCCAAGTGCAATGGTTCGCCGCCGCTTCGTTACGTTGTAACCATGCCACATGCCACGGCAACTCTATGTGATAGGTCCAAAATCGACCTCGACGAAGCACGCGCACTCCATCAATAATCTGGTCAGGAACCGACCCATCATAGACCGACGCTATTAGTGTGACCTCGTGGCCCCGCTTAACTAGTCGCGTGCAAGTTTCGCGAAGGTAAACTTCAGCGCCACCCCACAACGGGTGTGTCCAGTCGAACCAGTTTAGAACAAGTACTCGCATGAATTCGTGAAGTGTACGTCTCAGCACTGCTTCAATACATGCGCCATCCCACGGCGTCAATCCAACGAAACCACGAAACCCACCAACACTACCCACGAGTACTACGTTGCGAACATCTGTGTCACCATGAGTCCGTCCGCACCGAACACGACCCCGACCCCAACCCTAGAAAACTCTTGGCTGAGAATATTCGCCCGATGAGACGGTGAGGCCATCAGCCCAGAATGGGCCGATCCAAGGTCAGGCGCAAACGCGATATTTTCACCTGCCCTAGGGACGAGAAAGCCTACATTCGCCAATCGCCCCACTGGAGTTGTCCCGTCGGGTGACTGATGGTCAAAGTACCCACGACAACCCCAGGCCTGTTCGTGCCTGGTTGACTAGTGCAACCACTTCACTCTCGATATCAGGACGACTAGATGGTCTCTCGTCGCGCGGCGGAATGACCTCTGGGCCTGGCTCTATCATCAACCCAGACGAGACAGCCCGACCGGCTGCCACGCGATTGGCAAGACTTGCAAAGCTCGGGACCATTTGTTTCATCCTACCGTCAATGAGCACAGCAACCGGTGCATTCTCTCCAACGCGGCGAAACCCACTAGGTCGATCCACTGCCCCAAGCAACGACACCAAAAGCCACGCCAGTGTTGCCGCACTTGCGGCTCCGGGAATAGCTCCTGTCACCCTGTCAACAATCCACCACCCTTCTGACAAGGTGCGTGGAACGCGAAGCCACCAAGCGAATCGCTCTGCAAACACTCCCAGAGTAATGCGCACCACCACCAATGTGCAAGCAAATGCAACAGCGTCAACATATGAGACAGAAATCACGGACCATCGTGCGATCACACCGCCAACCTCTCCCCGTACAGCCAATGACAGCCGGAGTGCGGCCACGAAGGTGATGAATGACAAGTTCGCACGGATACCCCCAGCACGAACACCTACGATGGCTCCGGCACCTGTGAATACCACGAGTCCCACATCAAGCAAAACTCCAAACGTCTCAACCGATGAGTTATCCATGACGTCGTGTGAGTGCCTAATTTACATCCCCACTCGCAAGGGTACCTGGACGGGTCTCTTAAGTGACAACAACGGTGCACAGTCGACGTAGGCGACTGAGGATCCAAGTGCAGGCAGGACCTCACGCCACTGTTACCAGATCAGTGTGAAGGCCATCTCGAACGCACTCGTGCCATTGCCTAGCCAGAAGATTGGCATCAACTGAACGCTAGAAGTTCCTTGGTCGGAAGCGACGAAAAGACATTCAGATTGCCTATAGCTAGATGTCCGGTAATGTCTTCTTTACCTTTTGAACGCACTTGTACCGTCCCTCCCGGGCAAACAAAAAAAGGGGCCGGTTTCCCGACCCCTCTTTCTTGCTCCAACCGAACGCCGAACCTTATTTTGGCGGGCCAGCCGGGCCGACGCCCTCTGCATCAATCCAACCATAATTGTCGGTGACTGGATTGAAGACATAGATGCGCTTGCCGATCTGAGGGGCAACCACACGAAATGTCGTGAACTGCGGGCCAGCGGGTCCGAAGGAGGCTGCTTTGTCGTCCCAACCGGAGTAGATTTGCAGGTCCGACCCAAAGTTCTGGACGTACGCAGGCTGGAAGGCTGCCGGAAGCATGAACGCCCCAGAGAGGTCACCAACTCCGACGGAGAACTCCTGGCGTCCGCTTGATGGCACGAACTTGGCATCGGCGCGGATATAGCCAATGAACGCTCCCGAACTGTCGCTCGCCTG
>RGCY01000206.1 GCA_009918865.1 Actinomycetota bacterium | reverse complement strand
GGCGAACTCCATATCCGTTGTCAACGTTGGCTCCCCCAGATTGGCAGAGCCTGACGAGCACCCAGACAATGCCAATGCCCGTCAACATCCACAAAATATATGCGCCGGTTCTCCCCACATCGTGCATCCGACGCGTGAATACTGCGCAAAGTGGCACAAGAATCAGCAGGCCCAGCACTGTGGTCACCGGACCCGAGGTGCTCCCGGAATTCTGGGTCGCAGTGGCAATTGGGCCGAACCCGGCAGCGGTGTCAATCCGTGAACCAACTGCGTACACGAGGTACCACACCGCAAGAAACCACCAGAACTGTGACCGTGGTGCCCGGCCTCGAAAGCGCGCGTAGTTCTGCAGACATGTCTTAACGGCTGCCACCGGGGAATAGAACCCATGCTCCGGCGATACCTGTGCACTAGCATCGTTTCCTGTTGCGCTCGGCGATCGGAGTTTGGGCAACGGCTCTTGTGCAGGGACACCTTGCCCGAACCCAGAGGGTGGCGGTGGAAAATCCTGAGTGCTCATGTGATGTCCTCCCGTTGTGCAGTGTTTTCACGTGTCCTCGTCAGCCCAAAGCACCTGAGGTACGCAGGGCTCGCAGACGGATGTTGGTAGCGTAGGCAAACACTCTGACAGACCCACAGCGCAGCGCTCAAGGTGTGGCACGCACCGGAGCGCGGAGACCGAGGACAAGGCCATGGCAGACAACAGTTTCGACATCGTCAGCAAAGTCGATCGCATGGAGGTCGACAACGCGCTGAACCAAACTGCCAAGGAGTTGTCTCAGCGCTTTGACTTCAAAGGCACGGACGCAATGATTGAGTGGAAAGGTGAACTCGCAGTTGAGTTATCTGCATCCACCGAAGAGCGCGTGAAAGCCGCGCTGGACGTGTTCCGCGAAAAGCTGGTTAAGCGTCAGGTGTCGTTGAAATCCCTGGACGCCCAGGAACCCCGGGCATCGGGAAAGGAATACAAAATTTCCGCGGTGTTCAAGGCTGGCATCTCTCAGGAACAAGCAAAAAAACTAGGCAAACTCATTCGCGATGAAGGACCCAAGAGCGTCAAGACGCAAGTGATGGGAGAAGAGTTGCGCGTGTCGAGCAAGAGCCGCGACGACCTCCAAGAAGTGATTGCTTTAGTGAAGGATGCGGACATTGATTTTGCGGTGCAGTTCACCAACTACCGTTGACGCCACAGCGCGGTCACGGGTTGTGTAACTGCTCAATGCCGTGCACTAATTGCGCCCGCGTGCCAACCGGGGTCGGCTCTGGCAACCACGATAAGCAGTCAGTTGGACACACATCAACGCACACACTGCAATACATACACAGGCCATAGTCGACTTCGAACGACTCAAGCACATGTCGAGTGCGCTCTTTTCGGCCGCCGCCAATCGCTGGTGCAGGGTCGGGTTCTTGACGGGCTCGAAGGCTGATGCACCACGCTGGACACTCTCGAACACAAAGCATGCATGAGGTGCACGACTCGACGTGCAAGACGAGATGACCACGCACCGCTACCGTTTCCGTTTCCACGGAGTGGTTCACGTGAGCGATTCCGCTGGCGGGGCCGCTCACCTCTGCAGGTTGTTCGCTCATGGGTGTGCACCTGCATCATCGGTAGATGTTGGTGGTTGCCACTCTGGGTGAACCCCCGGCGGTAAACCAATCGCTCGACGCCCCCGGGCGGGTGCATCTGTGGACGCTCCGGATGCTGTCACCGCACCCGGCCATGGACGCTCAAGCCGTGACACGAGTGCGGTGCTGCGTCGCAGTGGTGCATGCACATCAAGCCCACCAAGCAGCAGCCGTCGTGAGTCGGGCAAACCATCAAAAACAAGGCCAAACATTTCGGAACATTCACGTTCATGCCACTGCAGACCGGGCCAGATATCGCATAGCGACGCTATCTCGGAATCGGGAACGTCGGTTGCCAGCAAGATCTCATCATCAGCACTGCGCAAGAAACACACGACACGAATCTGATCATCCACATCAACTGCGGATAGCCACTCCGCACGAGTTGCGCCTGCCGTCTTCAACACTTGGGCTGCGGTCGTCCACTGCGCACAAGG
>RGCY01000205.1 GCA_009918865.1 Actinomycetota bacterium | reverse complement strand
AAGCCGCGGTGCTCGTGATGGTTGAAGCCCTATCGAGATTCGTCCCCGGGGTGCTCGGCAACGACGAAAGCGTCGCGGATGATTCCTTCGCACCTGGCGCCGACGGCCTTCTCGCGGCCCCGGTCTACACACGCCCAGCGCAGTGGCGCGGCTTGGATGTGCCGGATGTGCTGCTCAGCGGCGACCATGCACGAATCGCGACATGGCGCAAAGAGCAGGGATACGCAGCAACTCGGGCATTGCGCCCTGACTTACTCGCCGACTAGAGCAGTAGTCCTGCCTCTCGGTGGCACCTGCCCTTGTGGCAGACTCACGCCTGAGCACGCGCCCCGATTGCTGCCGCAAGGGTGGTCGGGAACAGCGCACCTCACCCCAGCAGATTCAGTTGTGAATTTCGCGCGACGGCTTGCGGCGTCTCGCTAGGAGAGCCATGAACCGCCTCGACGCTGTCGACGCTGCAAGTCTTCGTACCGATATCCCAGCATTCCGTGCCGGTGACACTGTCAAGGTGCACGTGAAGGTTGTTGAAGGTAACCGCTCGCGTATCCAGGTCTTCCAGGGTGTCGTCATTCGCCGCCAGGGCAGTGGTCTGCGCGAAACCTTCACAGTCCGCAAGGTTTCATTCGGTGTGGGCGTTGAGCGCACATTCCCGGTGCACTCACCCATCATTGAGAAGACTGAGTTGGTTTCCCGTGGTGATGTGCGCCGCGCGAAGTTGTACTACCTGCGCGACCTGCGCGGTAAGGCCGCGAAGATTCGCGAGCTCCGCGACAACAGCCCGAAGTCTGACGCTGACGCCTCGTGACTTCGGAGCAGCCGAATCACGAACCTGAGGTGTCTCAGCAGGTGAACCCTGCCGGCGCAGCTGGCAGCACAGATTCGTCTAAGGAAGAACCACCGTCGCTGTTTGCAGCAGTGCGCGAAGTTGTGGTTGTTCTTGTGCTCGCACTTGGTCTTTCGGCATTCATGCACACATTCGTGGCGCAATCGAACTATGTGCCAAGTCAATCCATGATGAACACACTGCAACCCAATGACAAGTTGCTCGTCTCGCGCATCACAAAGCGCGTGACTGGCGTGCACCGCGGCGAGATTGTGGTCTTCACAGACCCAGGCTCAATCAAAGATGGCACGGCGTGGGTTGATTCCCAGATTGAACCCGATGGCTTTGCCAAGACCTGGCGTGATGCGTTGGTGTTCCTGCACCTCGCAGATCGCAAGCCACAACTGGTCAAGCGCATCATCGGCATTGGTGGTGACCATGTGGTCTGTTGCGATGCTGCCGGGCGGATTCAGGTCAATGGTGTCTCCATCACCGAGCCTTACATTCGTGGTGCGCGCAGCGACCAGATGGCTTTTGATGTGAAAGTTCCCAAGGATTCGGTGTTTGTCATGGGTGATAACCGTGGCGATTCACGCGACTCTCGCTACCACCTTGATGTGCGCGATGGGTCTGTGCCCGTTTCCGATGTGCTTGGGCGAGTTGTGATGCGCGTGTGGCCGTTGAGCCGCATTGACCGCTTGCTCATTCCCGACAACTTCGCAAATGTGCCCTCGCGCGATGTCTCCCCATCGAAGCCGGCGAACTCGCCACGCCCCACTGGTGCACCCCAAAGCAACATCCCCGCGCCCTAACCTTTCTGGCATGGCCCCCACCGACGCTCATCTCATGTATGAGCGAACGTTGGTCAACCCTGGCGAGTTCATCATTGGAGTTGATGAAGTAGGCCGCGGCGCTCTTGCTGGGCCGGTGTGTGTTGGCGCGGTCCTTCTTGACGCACACGCGGCCGATGATGTGCCGACTGGACTAACCGACTCCAAACTTGTGTCCGCCGCAAACCGCGCGCAACTAGTGCCGCAGATTCATTCATGGTGCACAGCAGCCGCGGTGGGCTTCGCATCCGCTGCCGAGAGAGTGCTAACGTCATTCAGGCCACGGAGCTCGGCGCGATCGAGTTGATCCTGCAATCGATGACCAAACTCCAAACCATGGACCAGGTCCAGCTCTACTGCCTCGTGGCGTTGCGCAATCTCGTCTCGGGCGACAACGCGCGCAAGCGCCGGACAGTT
>RGCY01000204.1 GCA_009918865.1 Actinomycetota bacterium | reverse complement strand
GCTACTGCCGCGCCCCCCGCAACCACCCGGGTGTGTGGGCTAACAGGTAAACCCCATTTCGCAAGGGCGTCGTAAGCGGCAGACTGCTTCGCAGGTTCGTATCCAACTGTTGCACCGATGCCATGCACCACGAGTCGCAAGCGTCTTAAACGCGATGTGGCCTGCTCAAACTCAGACGCAGCACGCGCGATGGTGGATTCCCGGCCTTTTGTGCGTGCATCTTGAACGGCTTCAATACGGCGGTCTGTGCGCTGGCGAAGTGTGCCTGCTGCAGCGTTGCGGGGATTCGCGAACGCAGGTAGCCCACGATCATTCTGCTCGCGATTCAGCTCCTCAAAATCCGCAACAGCGAAGTACACCTCACCGCGAACTTCCAGCAATTCCGGAACTTGGGCTTTTGCTGAGTCAAGCGCCGCCGGTATGCCCGGAATGAACTGGACATTGAAGGTGACATTTTCGCCAACGCGACCGTCGCCACGTGTGGCTAGGGTCTTAAGTCGCCCCCGTTCATAAACGATGTCAACCGCTAACCCATCAACTTTCAGTTCACATAGGTAGTCCGGCTGATTTGCAAGGTCGCGCTCCACACGAGCCGTCCACTCAGATAGTTCAGTTTCACTGAAGGCGTTATCCAGACTGAACATGCGTAACAGGTGTCTAACTGGTTCGAACATTTCGGAAGAATTCCCACCAACGGATTGCGTTGGACTATCTGCACTCTGCAGTTCCGGAAATTGCGTTTCAAGTTCAAGGAGCCGACGAAAGGCAGTGTCGTACTCTTCATCGGAAATGGTCGGCGCGTCATGCTGGTAGTAGCGCGTCCTCGCTTCTTGCACTAGGGCGGCAAGGGCTTCCCATTCCGCTCGCCAGTCGCGAACTTTGACCGGTGTAGCGCCCGAACTTTTTGCTGTGCTGCGAGTGTGAAGCCGCGAAAGTAGTTCCTGTGCTGTGGGGCGATCTTGCGGAATCGGATTGAGACACTCAGTCGCTAATGCGCGGAGATCTCGTAGTGCCGGAGAATCAATGCCAGCGCGAGCCACAGCCGCAACCAGCGCTTCGCCTGATTCACCTTCAAGAGGCTCTGCCCAGGCTGCGGTTCCATACATGCACCTAAGCAACAGGTCTCCGAATGCCCATATGTCGTTCGCAGGAATCGGATCTTGGCGGATTTCCGGCAGAGTTCGCATCTCGTTCGAAACACCCATGCGCGACAAGCCTTTGCCCCTACCAAAACTGGCAAGACCAAGGTCGATTACTTTGACACGATCCTGTTTTCCAATCAGAACATTTCGTGGATTTATATCGCGATGAACGACGCCTGCGCCGTGAATATCCACCAGTGCCCACGCAATCTGCCGGAATATCGTCTGCAGTCGCGTCTTTGAAAGAGGTGTCTGCAACTCGCTTAAGGGCCGCCCAGAGAAGAAGTCGTAGGCCAAGTAGCGAGGCTCGTGCTTGATCTCCCATGTGTCTAGGCCAGCAAGGTAACTGCTGCTCACACGCTTGGCTGCACGAAGTTCTCGCTCAAATGACTCGAGTCCTACATCAGCATTGAACACACTTGGTTTGAGAAGCTTGACTGCAAAAACGCCGCCTCGCGCATCCACACAGCGATAGACCTGACCAAAACCACCACTACCAATGGGCTTCGAATCGGCAACGGTGTAGGCACCGATGCGATCACCTTCGACCAGTCCCTTAGTCATTCATCTCACCCCGGGCGATTGTTTCACCGGCCACCGACTTCCCCGCGGCCTGTATGCAGTCCATGACGGCACGTGCCGCTGAGGGGGAAGCACTGGCGAGTCCACAACTAGCGGTGAGAGTGACAGCGGAACTGAACTGCTCAGCAGGAATGCTCAACGCAGCCTGCAATCGCTGGGCTCGACCCCGGGCGACATCGACAATCGCGGTCCGACTCAGCGACCAATCATCTGGAATCACTACCCCTAAGACCAGTGTCATGCCGGCATCATGAGCAGCACCAACATCATCCACATCTGCTTCGCGCAGAAGACTCACATCACACGAAACACCATCGAAACCAACACTGTGCGCCAGCGGAATATG
>RGCY01000203.1 GCA_009918865.1 Actinomycetota bacterium | reverse complement strand
TGGCTCCAATGTGTTTGCCCGACAAGGCTTTGCGAATACCGTCGTTCATTCTGGCTGCAGCAAACGCCTCGGTACCCTTGGCCAGGGCTTGCGTGGCTTCTTCTATCAACGCAGGCATTTCCAACTGCTTGGCTGTCAATACATTAGCCATCAAGCGCCTGATGTCGGCTGCTTGTTCGGCGCTGAGCAGCGCTTCGTCTGCATTCAATGCGCTTTGTGTGGCTAACCACATGCGATCCGCTTCCAATCTGGCTTCTGCCAATGCCCGGGCATTTTTGTCGAACTCGGCAGTATGAAAACTGTCTTGCAGCATGGCTGCGATTTGGTCATCTGACAAACCGTAACTGGGCTTGACATCGATGTGTGCTTGAACACCACTGTGGGTTTCCACGGCATCAACGCTCAGCAATCCGTCTGCATCCACCGTGAAGGTCACCCGAATGCGTGCAGCGCCAGCAGCCATGGGAGGAATGCCGCGCAACTCGAAGCGCGCAAGGCTGCGGCAATCGGCAACCAAATCTCGTTCGCCTTGAACCACGTGCAAGGCCAATGCGGTTTGCCCATCTTGGTAGGTGGTGAAGTCCTGCGCCATGGCCGTCGGAATGGTTTGGTTGCGCGGCACAATGCGTTCAACCAACCCACCCATGGTTTCGATGCCCAATGACAGCGGAATCACGTCCAACAACAGCAATTCCCCATCAGGGTTGTTGCCACTCAACTGGTTGGCTTGAATCGCCGCCCCCAAAGCAACCACTTCATCAGGGTTCAAATTGTTCAATGGTTGACAGTTCAACAGTTCGCCCACCGCAGATTGCACATGCGGCATGCGCGTGGAGCCACCAACCATCACAACGCCTTGGATATCCGATGCCTGCAAATGGGCATCGCGCAAGGCCTTCTTGACCGATTGAAGGGTTTTTTTCGTGAGGTGTTCCACACAGGATTCAAATTGTTGGCGTGTGACTGTCAGCGAAAGCAGTCCATCGCTGAGCTTGACCTCGAACACATGGCTGTCTGCCTCTGACAATGCTTGTTTGCATGCACGCGCTTGGGTCAACAACAACGATTTGTCTTCATCGGTACCCCAAGAACGCCCCGTGATTGAGAGCACCAAGTCAGCCAAGGCGCGGTCGTAATCGTCACCGCCCAGCGCAGAGTCGCCGCCCGTGGCGATCACTTCAAACACACCTTTGCTCAGACGAAGAATGGACACATCAAACGTGCCCCCACCCAGGTCGTATACCGCGTACACCCCTTCGCTGGCGTTGTCCAAACCATATGCAATCGCAGCAGCGGTGGGTTCATTGATCAAACGAAGCACGTTCAAACCGGCCATCTGCGCCGCGTCTTTGGTGGCTTGCCGCTGGGCATCGTCAAAATAAGCGGGAACCGTGATGACCGCCCCATGAATGTCGTCATCAAACGTGTCCTCAGCCCGCTGCCTGAGTGTTGCCAATATTTCAGCGCTGACTTGAACAGGGGAAATATCGCCTTCACACGTGGTCAATTGCAACATGCCTGGCTTGTCTGCAAACACATAAGGCAAGTTGTCGGTGTGGGTGATGTCAGCCACTGAGCGTCCCATGAACCGCTTCACCGACACGATCGTGTTGCGTGGGTCTTGTGACTGAGACGCCAGCGCTTCATGCCCGATCATGCGTTTCCCATTGCCAAGGTAGCGCACCACCGAGGGCAAGATGACCCTGCCCTGCTCGTCTGGCAAACATTCAGCCACACCATTTCTCACACTGGCCACCAGCGAATGGGTGGTACCCAAGTCAATGCCGATGGCGATACGCCGAGCGTGTGGATCGGGGGCTTGCCCCGGTTCGGAAATTTGCAGCAATGCCATGGACGGAAATTCTTGTTATGAAAGGTTGTCTAAGCGCTCTAGGCGGGTGTCCAAATCTTGCTCAAAACGTTCAATGAACATCAATGCTCGAACCGTTTGCGAAGCCAACGGCGTGTCGCCCTGTTGGTCCAGCGCCTGCTCGCATTGTTGCAGAAGCTTTTTTTTCTCTTGTTGCACTTGGTGTTGGAGAAGCTCGATGCCGTTGGCGTTGACCTGAG
>RGCY01000202.1 GCA_009918865.1 Actinomycetota bacterium | reverse complement strand
TCGACGAAAATTCCCACGACAATGAACTCGCCCTCTCCCAACCGTTTGACAAAGATACACGTCGCCCCTGCGTATTCCTCGAATCCGCGGGCGAGCAACTGCTCCCGCTGCGTGCGATACCAGGCTCTGCCTGCTTGCTTGAGGCCAGGATGCGCATAGACCGACCTACCCACGACTTTGAAGCCCTGCTGAGCAGTCAGCTTCGGCTGATAGCCCTTCGGCAAGTCGTGCAGCGGCTGCTCATCCTCCTCCAACAGCGATTGCAAATAAGCGTTCTTCACATCAGCGACATGCAGTACGCTGATGTCCGCTCCTGCAAGCCTCTGTGCATCCGCCTGCAACTCTGCAGCAACTGCAAACAACAACCGCATCTGCTCACCACGCATGGTTGGGGAGAATGTCTCTTGACAATCCACCCCTGGAATCTGCTTATTCCCACCAAGTACTGTCCTGGCTTTGAACCGGTCTACATACCCGTCCGAATCCTGCTTCACCTGGTAAACCCAATGCGTTGGCAATGTGCGCGTGCCCTCTGGCACAATCACCTCAACCCAAGTGCCCCTCACCATATGGCTCTCGATGTGATCCTGCTCCGCTTCATTCCACTGCTTGGAATGGTCTGAGCGCATAGCCTGCTCATGACTGCGCGGCACCTTCACATCAGCTGCTCTCAGGCGTTCCTCCAGCACCTCTGCTGTCGCTGCAAGAGATCCAAATAACTTTGCCTGCGAATCACTGCGCCTGCTACGATCTGCGCGCTGCGGATCATAGCCCTGATCAAGCTGCCTGCCTGCCGCTTTAAGATCAGCTCTGCGCAATTGTGGCCCCTGCCCCTGCTTGGACTTAGGCTCCTCTGACGACTGCTGCTTCTGTCCCTGCTTGGACCTAAGCTCCTTCGATAGCTGTGGCTGCACACTGCCTTGCGCGTTCTCAGCCTTTTCCAGCGGATCCGCACTGCTTTGCGACCGCTCCACGTCTGCTTCACCGCCATCATCTGAGTCATCATCAATCAGCGCTGGGACCTCATCACCAAAGTTCTCATCACAGAGTGTGGCAGCCTCGACATCAGCTATCTCAGCTGTGTCGCCTACCTCCTCCTCCGCCTTGCTGTCATCATCTCCGACAGTGAGAAACTCAGGCGCATGCCCCCCTTGAATGATAGACATCTCATTGAAGCGAACTTCCCGACTGCATTCGAGAGTCCCATCAGCAAGCAGACACACCCAGCCCAACTTTTGCTGCCAGGTGCCATCCCATTGCACACCATCGCCTGCCCAACACAGCACCTTGCCCATGCGCCCACGCACAGCAAACTCAGGCTCTCGATAGCTCCGAGGTGCTAGGCGTAACACACGGCACGGCGTTCCCACCACCACCTGATGCTTCAGGTCAGGTCGCCGCCCAGTGAACAACTGATGCGGGGAAACATACTGAATCCTTCCGTCGGCAGTGTACACTTGCTGTGTGGCTAGCTTGTTGTGGCCTGCCACTATCGCCATAGCTGCAAAGTACCAGAGCTGCGCTGGCACCCCTCCTGCTGTCATTACAGCTGCCAGTCTCTGCTTGACATAGCGCACAGCAGACTCTGCAATGCCGTTGTGCTGTGGGGTATACGCCGCGCTGGTGACCGTTGCGCCATATCCCAGGCGCCCGAGAATGTACTCGACCCTGCGAGACACCAGACTCGTGCCCCCATCCGTCTGAAAATGCTGCAGCGCTCCAGGTCCAAGCGACCAGCGAGTGCCTGCCATAGTTGCAACGCCAAGCTGCTGCGAGTACCATTGGAAACACTGCCCAATTTCCTCATCAGTCAGCCCCTGCAGACCATACAGCATCAAACGCCGAGAATAGGCATCCACCATCACCATGGCGTACCTATACATCTTTGCCCGTCGACTACGAGCGACCTGCGGCAAGTCATGCATTGACACATGGAACACATCCACATGCGTGACATCGCCAGGTGCCTCGGCTGTGGGGAAGGCCCCACCAAACGGCTGCCTCCTCATCTGATTCGCGGACAACGTGTCCAACGAGTCAGCATGCGGCCCCACCTCAGCACCATCCGCAGCAGCGTACGTCCGCTTGAGCGTGCGCAGA
>RGCY01000201.1 GCA_009918865.1 Actinomycetota bacterium | reverse complement strand
TCCGACCGTCCATGACGGTTGGTGGCGGCTGCTGATGCCACCGCTGTTGCCACCACCCCAAACGGGCGGTTTTGACGCGGTGTGCCACCACTGTTGACACCACCCGCTTGGGCTGCAAACTCGGCTGCAACCTTGCGTGTGTAGCCCTCTCCCTGCTGCCGCAAGTAGTGCTTGATGAACACAGGGGTCGTGTTGCCAAGCCAAGCAGCCACATCCGCAGGCGAGTGATCCTTGCACATTTCGGATGCAAAGGACTTCCGAAGACTGGTGAAGCACTTGTCCCACAGGGCAACGCCCGCACCCCTACACAACCGACGAAATCGCACTCCCAAAGCAGAGTGAGTTCGTAGATACGGCAGCACGAAGTCCTCCTCAGAAGCAGCCTTTGGCTTGCAAGACTTCAAGATGTCAACCAGACGGGGATCCATCGGGATGACTCGTCGGGTTTTGCCATGTCTCTTGGTCTTGATGGCGTGGACTTCCAACAGTCCCGTACCGAACTGCACATCCGACCAACGCATCTCTTGGATCTCACTTGGAATGCGAAGTCCCGCGAATCGGGCAAGCCCAAGCAGGATCTTGTCTTCAGGGCTGTCGGTGAAGTTGATGACCTTCAGCACCTCGTCTGCTGGCACGACCTTTTCCGAGTCAGGGCTTGCGATGTTCCCCTTCGGAACCGCGTCAAACGGATTGGACGCGATCAAACCTCGCTTGACTGCTTCAACCACCGCCCCAGAGACGATGGAGCAGTTCTTACGAACCGTCGCATCCGACATCGTCTTGCCACACTGACCCGCCTTCCCAAGCAGATGATTGCGGAACTTTTGAGCGTCCTCTCGCGTCAAACTCTGAAGCGTGCGGGAACCGAAGTAGTTTCGTGCATGCCCACGAGCAGTCTGCCAACGCTCCACTGTGGACACAGCCGCCCGAGAGCAGACCGCCTGATTCTTGAAATACTCGTCCAAGTAATCGGCAAACACGACCTCTTTGATGCGGGCAGCACACAGCCCTCTCTGATGAATCTGTTCATGCACACGATCAGGGAGTTGTGCAACCCATTCCAGATCCGCCTTGTCTGGCTTTACACCTGCGGACTTCGCCCCAATGAGGCGATTCAGGTGATTCAGGAATGACCGACGCTGCTTTTGGTTGACAGCAGCCCCCAGATTGATGACATGCCTTGCTCCGCAGATGCGGAAATACACCCGCCCAGTCCGCTTCTTGGCTTTGCTTACCTTCGGAAAGTTGGGAGAGGAAATCACGCTGCCCTCCTTGTGGAGATGAACCGCTCAATCTCCTCCATTGCAAAACGCACCGTTCGTCCTTGCCGAACAGCACGAATGACGCCATCTCGCTCCCATCGCATGAGCGTGCTGTCGCTCACATGCAGCATCTCCCCCGTTTCCTGAATCGTGAAGAGCAGCCGCCTCGTATCCGATCCGCCGTTGTCTTGTGTCCAATCCATCTTCATAACTGTCTTTGCGAGTGAGTAACCCGATCTCCTTTGTTGAGTTGTCCTCTGGGCAGAACCACCACGGTGCTGCCCTTTGAATCACTCAACTAGTATACATTATAGGACGTACAATGTCAACGGGCTACGGCGTAAATCTCTTTGGAATCAATATTTAAATGATCCGATTCAAATATTGCCCAGGCTTCCCCTGACCCAATCAGCCGCTGTCACTCACGCCACCTTCAGCCGCTTCGCCACCCGAGCAACCGAGCCGAAACTCCACGCCTTGCCACCCCGAGAGGGAATGCCTTCAGCATTCAGTCGGTCGGCAACCGAGCCAAAACTCCAAGCCTTGCCTCCACGCGAGGGGATGCCCTCCGCGTTCAGGCGGTCGCTAATGGCACGAACGCTGTAGCCCTCGCCCACGAGTGTTCGGATGCGTTCCAATCCTCTGTCTTCTCCGACGCGAGTGCCGTAGGGCTTCCTGCCTTCGCAACGACCAGAAGCGACACGCATTCGCTCACGAGCCTTCCGCAGTTTGGCTACCAGACACGCCTTGTCATGCTCGGCTACGGCTCCAAGCACCTGCCGAATCAAACGGCGTGACGGGTCGCTTTCGTCGGTCAAATCCATGCCCGAACTCACAT
>RGCY01000021.1 GCA_009918865.1 Actinomycetota bacterium | reverse complement strand
AATGGTGTTCGACCACTGCCGGATGATTGTTTTGCAGCCGCCGACCTTGCCGAGATTGCGCCAGGGCTTGCGCGCATCATTCGAAGAGAGCAACCGCATGTGGTCACCACGTACGACGAAAATGGCGGCTACCCACACCCAGACCACATTCGTTGCCATGAAATCACGGTTGCGGCGATTGCATTGGCGGCCGACCCCGATTTTGATGTAGAAGATTCAGCGGCGGATTCGCCGTGGCAAGTGCACAAGGTCTACTACCACCAGTCGTTCCATTACGCCCGGGTCAAGGCCATGCACGAAGCCATGATTGCCGCAGGAATGCCCAGCCGCTTTGAAGAATGGTTAGCGAACTGGGATCACTCCGGCGACCGAACCATCACAACGCGGGTGCAGTGCGATGTCAGTCACTTTGAAGCACGCGACGCTGCTCTGCGTGCACATGCAACGCAGATTGACCCCAACGTGTGGCTCGCCGTCCCATCGTCAACTCAGCATGCGGTGTGGTCCACTGAAGACTTTGAACTCGCCCAGACATGGGTCACTGTTGAGCTACCTGAGGACGACCTCTTCGCCGGGATTCGCAGCGCAGATGATGCGCGTACGCTGGTCACTAAGCGAAGTGAATAGATTCTCAAAGCGAGAGGGCTGAGTTTCAATGAGGCATGTGCTGGGGTTGCGGATTGATGGTGTGTCCATGGCATCACTGACTTCCAGTGATGCCATTCAAACCACCAGCCCTAGCCCTTCGCCTTCACCGCGTGAGTTCACGGATGACGATGTGCAACCGGGCCCGACGCCGCTGCTCATGATTATGGCGTTGCTCGCAGTGAGTTGGTTTTTGGTGCGCAGCATGCGTCGGCATTTAAAGAAGGTTCCAGCGGACTTGGATGTGCCGTCCCGACGGTCAGAGTCGTGACCGCTCAGCGGCTGCGTGCGTTGCTTGGCGCGGTGGTGTTGTGTGCGCTGCTGTGTTCCATCTTTGTTTTCCTTGGTCAGTGGCAATGGCGAGTTGCTTTTGCAGACCAGCAACGACTAACCGGCGTTGTGACTTCTTCTGCTGTGCCGCTGAACAAGGTGAGTCCACGAGAGCAGTGGCTACCGCGCACATCCATCGGTGCGCTGGTGACAGTCTCTGGAAAGTTTGACGACACCCACACATTCATCACGTCGCCCCGACCAACATCTCAAGGAAAGCTACCTTGGGTTGTGACACCACTGCAATTGCCAGATGGCACTGCTATTGCCGTGGTGACTGGCTTCACGGATATGCCCGGCCGAATTGACCGCATCACTGCGATTGGTGGGCAGGAGATGACTATCACTGCACGCCTGCAACCTAGCGACGATTCGCCAGCCATTGGCAACTGGCAACCTGCACTTTCTGAGTTGAGCACAAACGCCCTCGTTGACCGCTGGCCCTACCCAGTCTTGCGCGATGGCTATCTCATTGCGACTCAGAGTTTGACGATGAGTTCAACCGCGGCACCTACGCCGCGCTTCACGAGTGCTCCCAGTGGGTCAATTGGTTGGCGCAGCATCGCCTATGCATTTCAGTGGTGGTCCTTCGCCGCATTCACCTTGTTTGTTTTCTTCCGGCAGGTCGCAACCCGGTCATACCGCGATGAAGTTGCAGCACCGCAATAATCACGCCATGGGATTTTTGCAGGCGCCACGAGGTCGAGATGCGTGGGCATATGGGTTCTACAGAGTGATGGCCTATGTGACCGGAACCGCACTCGCCGTGATGACAGCTGGGTTGATTGCCAAATACTTATTCGGTGCGCATGTCGGCGGTTGGTACGCCGCCGGCTGGGTCTTCCATGGGTACGCCTACGTGGTTTATCTTGCAGCGGTTGTCCGCGTGACCATTCGTGAACGCTGGCCGCTGAACCAGATGATTACTGTTGGACTGGCTGGCACTATCCCCGCACTAGGAGTGATTGTGGAACGCCGGCTCACTGCCACTCGCCGCCGCGCTGGCGCGTAGTTGACGTGCTGTCGGGCGAGGAACTGCGACAGCAGAGACGTTCATGACAGTCACCCGCGTTTATCGCGAATCAAGCATGTTAGACGCGATGTGCAGATGAGCCGTCCTTCATCGTCCGTGATGGTGATGCTCAAAGCAGCGATGGTGTTGCCCAGACTTAATGGCGTGCTGGTTGCTGTCACCCAACCCGATGTGGCGCCACGGTGATGCGTGCAGTTGATGTCTAGGCCCACTGCCTGGCGCTGCGCGCCGGCGTGGATGGCAGCGTGGAGTGAACCCACGGTTTCTGCTAACACCGCACTCGCCCCACCATGGAGTAACCCGTAAGGCTGGGTGTTCCCTTCAACTGGCATTCGCGCAATCACGCGCTCGACACTGACTTCCTTGAGCTCGATGCCCATGCGTTCAGCCAATGCACCAGGACCGCGACTTGTGATGAGAGCCGCAATGTCTTCACTCATGAGGGGACCTCTAATCCTTCATTCCGATTCGCTCGTGCAGCATTGCTAGTGGTTTCGGCGCCCACCAGTTCGCACTTCCCATCAGTTTCATCAACGCAGGAACAAGCAGTGCTCGCACAACAGTTGCATCCAAGAGAATGGCGAAAGCCACACCAAAACCCAGCAGTTTGATGTTCGTGATGCCACTTGAGATGAACGATGCGAACACCACCGCAAGAAGCACCGCCGCTGTGGTCACGATGCGTGCTGAGCGCTGTAGGCCAAGCGCCACAGATGTGGTGGTGTCAGCGCCGCGGTCGTGTTCCTCCTTGATGCGCGCGAGCAAGAACACCTCGTAGTCCATTGATAAACCAAATGCGACCACCGCAATGAGCACAATCGAATTAGTGTCAATGGTTTTAGTTGGTGTGAACGAGCCCACGAGCCAGGTCAGATGACCGCCTTGGAAGATGAACGTCAGCACGCCCAATGTTGCGCCAAGGCTGAGCAGATTCAGGAGCACTGCCTTGATGGGTAGCACCACACTTCCTGTGAACAGGAACAGGATGACGAGAATCGCGATTCCTAACCACAGCAGTAGGAATGGCAAGTTGTCGGTGATTGCTGCCTGGGAATCAACGAAGACGGCTGAAGCCCCACCAACAAGAACCTCTCCCTTGACTGGGGGGACCAACGCGCGGATGCTCTTGACCAAGGCGGCTGCTTCGGCAGAGCGCTCCGGAACGTCGGTGATAACTGTGACACGCGCATCTTTACCTGAAATGAACGAAGACAAGTTTGCGTTCTGACCAAGCAATGCACACTTCACAGGTTTGCCTGGTTGCGAAGGTGGTTGTGAATTGAGAATGTAGTCAGGAGTCGTCACTCGCAGCACATGCGGCTTCGTTGCAATCGCACATCCCCATGCGCCAAGATCATTCGCAGACTTTTCGTTGCCGCCACCCGTGAGGAAAATGTCAATCGGACTGCTCTCTTGCGCATTGAAATTCTCTGTCGTAAATGCTGATGCCTGTGCCACTGGGTTTGAGGCCGGAAGTGCTCGTGCGTCAATCTGACTGAAATTTGCCGAGAGCGCTGGGGCTGCAAGCACTCCAAGACCGATGAGAGTCACCAAGAACACTGACACGGGGCGCCGCATGACGAACACTGCTAGGTCATGCCAGCGTCCTTCATCACTCGGCGCAAGATCACCGCGCAGCAACTTACCTTTGTTGACTCTGTGACCGAGCACCTTGAGTAGGGCAGGTAATGCCAAAAGCGCTGTAATGACGGCGAAGGTCACAACGAGCGTGCCGGCATAGGCGAAGGACTTCATGAAGTACTGAGGGAAGACCACCAACCCAGCAAGTGTCACCGCCACGATGAGGCCGGAGACGAAGACAGTTCGCCCTGCCGTACGAATTGTGGCGATGACGGCGGATTCGGAATCAGCGCCGCGTTTCAGTTCCTCTCGGAATCTGTTAACCATCAGCAATGCGTAGTCAATTCCAAGTCCGAGACCGAAACCCGTGAGGAGGTTGATGGAGAAGACAGAGATATCCGTTGCCATCGAAATCAACCACATGAAGAACATGGCTGCGGCTACTGCACCTGCAGCAACCATGAATGGCAATCCGGCAGCCACCACACTTCCAAAAGCAAACAGCAGTGCCACCATGGAAAGTGGAATGGCAACCGACTCGGCCTTCGCTAAGTCGGATGCAATCTTGCTGTTCAACTCGTTACCAATGGGACCCCAACCGCCCACATAAACCTTGAGGCCGCCATCCTGCTGCCCGTCGTACTTGTCCTGTAGTCGCTGGGCAAGTTTCGATGCTTCCTGGCCCTTGAGGTTTGTGTGGATGAGCACCATGCCAGCGCGAGATTCACCATTGATAGTTGTGGTACTGCGCAGACTCTTTGGTTTGCCGCTCGTCCAATACGAAACTGAAGTTTTGGCATCCACGCCTGGCTCGGCGGCAATCCTCTGAACCAGAGCCAACGCGGCTGGAGTGTCGGTGTCCACGCCGTGGGTGGTGTCAACACTGGCAACCACTAACGGCGTGCGGACGCCAAACTGCTTGGCTAGCGCTGCCGCCGCACGCGAACTCTCACTCTTGGGGTTGTCATATCCACTTGTCTTGAGTTCGCCGAACACCTGCCAGCCAGTGCCCGCAAAAACGGCGAGCAAAATGAAATACAAAGCAAGCATCGTTTTTGTGCGTCGGACCACCAAGTGCCCCAGGCGTTCAAACATCAGACTCTCCGCTCAGTTCACCAATCAGCACTGCTCGTCGCACCCGGTATTCGGAGTTTTGGCACACACCAGATGTGGTCGACGCTGCAGCAGGGTTGCGTTACCCGACGAGCCTAGCCGTCTCAGTTACCCTTGCCCTGCGGGCCGCGCTTGCTGAAATCAGGTCCACATTGCGAAGAAGTATTGGCGAATGACCCCCGCCCGAAGGAGTTGAACGGTGCAGATTCGAACGTGGCAAGCAGCGATTGCTGCCGGTGCCATTGTCGTTCTTGCCGGGGGCGCGATGGTCGGTGCATCTCAACTTCGCAGCGTGGCGTCGAGAGCCGACCAACCCAGCAGCAATGCTCGAAAGATTGTCGCGCAACCTGTCAGCAAAGTCTCGCCATCGGCTTCGGCAACGATTTCTGCAACACCGATTCCAGCGGTACCAAGCTCGCAGCGGCGACTCACTGTCACCAAGCGCTTGGTTGGACCGTTCTCGCCCAAGTCAGTCGTTGCCACAGGCAACGGGCTGGTCATTGCGGCGAACATGATGTATCGCCACACCATCACTGTGTTCTCATCCAAGGGAACGGTGGTCACCACGATTCCGGACACTGTTGACCTCCAGGCATTTGGTCAGCGAAGCGCACCTGCAGGCAAAGTGCGTGGCGCGCCTGTTGAAACAGCAATCTCCGCTGACGGTAAACATGCGTGGGTCTCGAACTATGCAATGTATGGCAAAGGGTTTAGCCGTGAGGGCAAAGACAACTGCCCGGGACGTAACTCACTGAGTCGTTCATATGTCTACCGCGTGAACCTCGCGACGAAGAAAATTGATGGCGTAGTGCAGGTTGGCAAGACACCAAAGTACGTTGCAACGACGCCAGACGGAAAGAAGTTGTTGGTTGCCAACTGGTGTTCCTATGACTTGAGCATTGTGGACATCGCCTCGATGCGTGAAGTTTCTACAGTGCGCCTTGGGCCACATCCACGCGGCATTGCAGTGACGAAAGACTCCCAAACCGCTTATGTGGCGGTGATGGGTTCGGCAGGCATCGCCAAGGTTGATTTGAACTCGCTGAATGTTTCGTGGATTCGCGGCGTTGGCAGTGCGCCACGGCATGTGGTTCTTTCACCAGATGAGTCACGGCTCTATGCATCGGTGAATGGCACAGGACGAGTCATCGCTATTAATACGAAAACGCGGAAAGTGATTAAGCGCGTGAGCACCGGCCAACAGCCGCGCAGTTTGGCGATTTCGCCGGATGGAACTGCGCTCTATGTTGTGAACTACGCAAGTGGGACGATGAGCAAAGTCCGCGCTTCGGATTTGAAGGTTCTGCAAACCGTGAAGACTGCGATGCATCCCATTGGAATCACGTACGACACCACAACTGATTCGGTGTGGGTGTCGTGCTACCGCGGCGTTGTTTACGTGATGGCTGATCGCGCGTAGTTCAAAGTGCGAATGCCGAAATGCCTGGCGTAGCTTCTACCCGCGTTGGGCGGCGCGAAAGGATGGCCGTCGTTGTGCGTCTGGGAGCGCAATGCGACGTTCAATCTGAGCAGCAGCTCTCACAAGCGTGGCTTCTGCGTTGGGCCGGGCAATGACTGCCAGACCAACCGGTAGTCCTTCAACGAGACCCATCGGCACACACGCAATCGGCCACCCCGAAATCGCTGCCGGCCTCGTCACAGGTGATGCCAATCCCTGATCGCCGTTGACGAGATCAATTTTCCAGGCCGGCGCATACGACGGCGCAATCAGCACATCCCAACCGTCGATGCCTGGCTCAAGGCATTGCGTTACTGCCCAATCGAGATTGCGGCGGCGAGCGTTGCGGTAGTCATCACTCGCGCAGCCTTCGCTCGCTGCTGATTGGATGAAGAATTCATGCCCAAAGTGCGTCAACTCGGTTGCGGCATATGCCTGTTCGTGAGCAATCACATCTGCAATGCTGCGCGGACCATCACCAGTTCGGGTTGGCAGATAAGCGTTAAGACCATCGCGCAATTCACATAGCAGCACTGTGAGTTCATCACCGCCAACTGCAGCATCGGGTGCGACTGCGGCGCTATCGCCCACCACAATTCCTGCCCCGGCAAGTGCCTGCACCACGGTGTCAAACAGTTCATCTGTGGCTGGGTGCCCACTGCGGTAGTTCTTCATCACGCCGATGCGAATTTCCGACGTTGTGTCGCCAGCTGCGTGGCTCAGTCCGCTGACGCCGCTGAGTACTTCAAGCATCATTGCGGCATCACGAACAGTTCGTGCCATAGGTCCGGGTGAATCTTGGCTGTGGCTGATGGGCACTACGCCGTTTGTTGGCACTGCGCCAACAGTGGGCTTGATTCCCACGAGACCGTTCAACGAACTCGGGCAAACAATCGAGCCATCGGTTTCTGTGCCCACGGCACACGGTGCGAGTCCAGCGGCCACTGCGGCACCTGAACCCGATGACGATCCACCGGCACTTCGATCCAACGCCCATGGGTTACCCGTGAGTCCGCCAACTGCTGACCAGCCACTTGAGGAGTGTGGGCTGCGGATATTTGCCCATTCAGACAAGTTCGTCGCACCAAGGATGATCGCACCAGCGTTGCGCAATCGTTCGACAATCGGGGAGTCCTGGGTGACCGCGCGGCCCACCAAACTTGTTGCACCCGCAGTTCCGGGTAAGCCAACGGCTTCAATGTTGTCCTTGATGAGCACCGGCACGCCATGCAGCGGTCCATGAATGTGGCCCTCTGCCCGCTGCGCATCTCGCTCGTGAGCAACTGCGAGTGCCCCAGCATCAACTGCAAGCACCGAACGCAGACCGATGACGGTATCCGCTGTGTCAATTGCAGCGATGCGGTCGAGCAACGCTGTCACCACTTCAACACTGGTGGTGTCGCGTTGAGTCAACGCAGTTGCCACCGATGTGGCATCGAGTGTGGCGATGTGTGCGCTGGGCGTATGTGGGTCAGTGGAAACCGCGTGGTTTTCAGCCATGGCGACATCGTGGCAGGACAACGTCCGACCTGCCTACTCTGTAGCGTTGAGAATCACTGCCCCAGGCATAGGCCTGCCAAGGTCTGCTGCTCTCAGAATCTCGATTCCGAACATGCCCGCCGCGTCATGTGTTGAGGATGCGAGCCTTTCGCACCTGATGCCAGTTCGAGATGCGTGCGCCATACTCGCCTTCGTGAATTCCCAAACCTTGACACTGCCCGACGGCCAGGTTGTCGAACTCATCGTGTCTGGTGATGAGCCCAATTTGCTTGTGTATCACCACGGCACTCCAGCAGCCGGACGTACTCCGTCATCGTTGCTCGCAGCAGCGCAAAGCCATGGATTTAAGGTTGTTGAGATCGTGCGACCTGGGTACGGCGCCAGCACGCGGCAGCCTGGACGCAGCGTTGCGGATGTGGTGCGGCTCGTATGTGCGGCGGCGGATGCGCTGGGGCATGAGCGCTTTGTGACCGTAGGTTGGTCTGGAGGTGGGCCGCATGCGCTTGCCACGGCTGCTTTAGCGCCTGAGCGTTGCGTTGCTGCGCTCAGCTTGGCGGGCATCGCGCCTTTTGACGCGGCAGGTTTGGACTTCCTCGACGGCATGGGCCAAGACAACATTGATGAGTTTGGTGCGGCCTTGGCTGGGGCGAACGAACTCCAGGAGTACCTCACCGCCGCCGCTGCAGGACTGCGCGATGTCACAGGTGCGGACCTAGTTGCCGCACTGGGTTCATTGCTGCCTGACGTGGATCGAGTCCACTTGTCAGGGCAGGCAGGTGAGGAACTTGCTGAGCAATTGCGGTTTTCCGTGGCTAACGGAATCTGGGGTTGGTTTGATGATGACATTGCTTTCACCACACCCTGGGGCTTTGATGTGGCAAATGCACATAATGCGGAAATTTGGCAAGGCAGTGCAGACCTCATGGTGCCGTTTGCTCATGGTCAGTGGTTGGCCTCTCACGTCTCGAATGCACGCGTGGAACTCATGAACGGTGAAGGACACTTGTCACTTGCAGAATCCGCTTTCAGTGCTGTGGTTCAGCGGTTTTCTGAAGTTTTGGCTCGTTGATATGCCGAGCAAGAGCAGTGCCCGCAGCACATTCACCGTGGCCACAGCAAATGTCAACGGCATCCGGGCTGCACACCGTCGTGGGGGATTGGATTGGCTCGCCACATGTGGTGCAGATGTCATCTGCCTGCAGGAAGTTCGCGCAACTCATGAGCAATTGCATGCAACGCTGGCAGATAGTCCATTGGCGACATGGAATGTTGTGCATGACCCAGCACCGCAACTCGGACGAGCTGGAGTTGCAATTCTTTCCAAGAATGCTCCCCTGAAAAGCCGTAACGCAGTTCGCCACGAAGCATTAGATCGCAGTGGTCGATGGCTGGAAGCCGATTTCGAGACCCCGGTGGGGGCGGTCACTGTGGTGAGCACTTATGTGCATGCAGGTGAGGTCGGCACTACTCGACAAGATGACAAGTGGCTATTCCTTGATGCCATGAACAAGCGCCTCGACGCACTACGCCGCTCGGCTGCAAAGTCAGAAGGCCATGTGCTCATCGCAGGTGACTTCAACATCGCACACCGAGAGGTGGACTTGAAGAACTGGCGAGCAAACCGCGAAAACTCAGGGTTTTTGCCCCGTGAGCGCGAGTACCTTGACCGCTGGTTCAACTCCACAGCATGGGTTGATCTTGGTCGAGCTTTCGGCGGAGATGGACCCGGGCCTTACACCTGGTGGTCTTGGCGCGGTCGTGGTTTCGACACCGATGGCGGTTGGCGGATTGACTATCTGATGGCATCCGCATCTCTGGCCAGTGTTGCCACGGGTGTCACAGTTGCCAAGGCCGCGACGTACGCGGAGCGCTGGAGTGACCACGCTCCCGTGATTGGCACATTCGGCGGGTAGCAATCGGTTTAGGGTTGGCATATGCGCAACGTGCTCTACGGGATTTACCGTCGTCATCTGCGCCGCCGTGTGAGTCACCTGCCGGTGCCGCGGCATGTTGGCATCATTCTTGATGGAAATCGGCGCTGGGCTGCGACTCAGCGCGCAAGCACGCGTCAGGGGCATCAAGCGGGTGCAAACAAGGTGCGGGAATTCTTGGACTGGTGTGATGATCTTGGTGTTGAGGTAGTGACGCTGTGGTTGCTCTCCACTGACAACCTCTCACGTGAGCCCGGTGAAGTGAATGAACTACTACGCATCATCAACGGCACTGTTAATGATTTAGCCAGCGCAGGTAAATGGCGGATTCATCCCATGGGTCACTGGGATGGCTTGCCCACCGACATCCGCGAGAACCTGCAGCGCATCAAGGATGACTGTGGCACTCGAGACGGAATGCTCGTCAACGTCGGCGTGGGTTACGGCGGCAGACGAGAGGTTGTGGATGCAGTGCGTTCCTTACTCCAGGAGCACGCAGAACAAGGAACATCTCTAGACGAACTTGCTCGCATCATTGACATCGAACACATCGCACAACACCTCTACACCAAAGGTCAACCAGATCCTGATTTGGTCATCCGCACGAGTGGCGAACAGCGACTAGGTGGGTTCCTTCTCTGGCAAAGCCAGTATTCAGAGTTTTGGTTTTGTGAGGCGTACTGGCCAGACTTCCGCGAGATTGATTTCTTGCGCGCCGTGCGCTCCTATGGAGGTCGCCACAGACGCTTCGGAGCCTAAGCGATTCACGTTCGTTCAGCGTCCGTTCACTTTGCCAAGTTTTGACACGGTTTGCGACTGTTGAATTCGCTTCATTCGCGACACTCCACGATGTGTTCGGCGCGTCAGCCGCATCCGATTGTTTGGTCGTCGTAGCGTCGCCCACTACGGGCAGTGGCGTCTGCGTCGCTTGTCTGGTGGCACAACAGGCAGGAGTCCACACGTGACCCAAACCGCGCGGCGTACCTCCACAAAAAAGTCTGAAAACGCTGGCGGTTTGCCAGCCGATGCCGTCGAGCGAGCCGAGTCAAAACGGTCGGATACAGCACGGGCATTCATTCTTGACACCAGTGTTTTGCTCAGTGATCCCTTGGCAATGCTGCGATTCGCGGAACACGATGTGATTGTGCCGGTCACGGTGATTACCGAACTTGAGTCAAAGCGACACGATCCCGAGCTTGGTTACTACGCGCGTGCGGCTTTGCGCATGCTTGATGACTTGCGCATCGCCCATGGTCGTCTTGACTTGCCCATGGCCATCACTGCAGAGGGCGGCACACTCACCGTTGAACTGAATCACTCCAGTGTGGATGCACTACCGGCCGGTTTCCGGCTCGGCGACAACGACAGTCGAATCCTGGCGGTGGCTTGCAATTACAAGGCCGAAGGTCGCGATGTCACTGTCGTGTCAAAGGACCTGCCGATGCGTGTCAAGGCGGCTTCCGCTGGTCTACAAGCCGATGAATACCGCGCCGAGTTTGTGCAGTCCACCGGTTGGACGGGTGTGGTTGAGCTCGCAGTTTCGGCCGACGTCGTTGATGGTCTTTACGCCGAACAGTCGGCAGTCATCGCGGAAGCAGCCGAATTGCCCTGCAATACCGGTTTGATTCTCAGCAGCGCGAAGGGCGCGGCCCTCGGTCGGGTGCGCAGCGGCGGTGCAGTGTCGCTCGTTCGTGGTGACCGAGATGCTTTCGGGTTGCACGGTCGCAGTGAGCCGGCACGGGTAAAAGTGCCCTGGCATTGGCCGCGGGTTTGGAAGCCGTGATGGAACGCCGACAACATCGCAAAGTCATTGTGTTCCGTCCGCTCTACGCAGTTGGGGGGCAGGAACTTGGCTACCTGCCTGGTTCCGAAGCCGAGAAAATGAATCCATGGGCGCAGGCAGTCTTTGACACGCTCGGCGCAGTCGTGAGCCCAGAGGTGCTTGACGAAGTGGTGGCACGCGGGCTGATTGAAGTTCTGCCGCTGACTCACATCCGGGGTCGCTCACTGCACGACGCTTTCGTGATTGTGGATGAGGCGCAGTCGCTTGAGCGAAATGTGCTCTTGACGGTGTTGTCACGTATTGGCCGGGATTCGCGCGTGGTTCTCACTCATGATGTTGCGCAGCGAGATAACTTGCGAGTTGGTCGCCACGACGGAGTGGTGGCGGTGGTGGAGAAACTCAAGGGCCATCCACTGTTCGCGCACATCACACTTGTGCGCTCCGAGCGCTCGCAGATTGCGGCACTTGTGACAGACATGCTCGACGACCTCCAGCCCTGACGCCGCCCCAGTGGGTGGTGTTCGGACCCCCTGATGTTTATCCACAGATGACACATCAGAACTGCCCGACTCATCACAAATGTCTGTTTTTTGGCGTGTTGGTCAGGCGTGGCGACACCCAAAATGCCGGTTTGACTTGAATATGTCGGACCCCTTAGGCAGGGTGCCCCCATGGTCGATAACCGGGCACAAGC
>RGCY01000003.1 GCA_009918865.1 Actinomycetota bacterium | reverse complement strand
CATTCGCCTCCGCCTTGAAGTCCGCCGGCACCTTGGTCATCAGTGCGTCGATGCCGTTGCGGACCTCGTCCATGATCAGCGCGTGGGATCGCTTGCGATACGCCAGTTCGGAAGGCAGCATGGCACCTTGCATGGACCAGGCGTTTCCGTAGATCACCCATGCGACGGTGCATGCCAACACTGTCAAGCCGAAGACTTTGCCATCGAATCCGGCGGCGTTTTTGAATAGCGCAAGCAGCAGAAAAAGCACAATCACTTTGAATAGATATAACGCGAGCGCTGCAGACATCGCTAGTTCTGGCGACTTTGCCAACACCCGGCCAAGCACACCATGACTCACACTGAAAAAGCCAATAACTATGGCGGCTCCTGCCGCGGCACCGAGTGCTCCATGCCCACCGCGTGCGCTGCTCGCAACAGCAATCGCCACCACGCCTAATGCGGCGGTTGGAAGCACGAGTCGACGCAACGGTGGGGCGTAGATGTCAGCCATGGCGTCAAGGGTAGTGGTGACGGGCGCGCGCTAGGCGTTGGTTAGGCGGCCGTCCCGGTCGTTGCCGCATCGGTCCCACCGGAACTGCCCCGACCATTGCGCACCACCCATGCGAGCACGATGCCGGCAATTGCAGCGATAGGGAGAACTGCCCACCATGGCGCAAATGCCAATGCGACGACTGTGAATGAAATCAGCGCTGTCCATGCATACATGAGCAACACCGCGCGGCGATGCGAGTGACCAAGGTCCAGCAATCGGTGATGCAGGTGTTGCTTATCCGGTGCGAATGGGTCGCGACCGGCAAGTGTGCGGCGCGAAACCGCGAGCACGAGGTCAGCCAGTGGGACTGCGATCACAGCCAAGGGAAGTAACAGTGGCAAGAGTGCCGGCACGAGCATGGCTCTTCCATCAAGTGCACCTGGGTCAACGTAACCTGTGAGAGTGACCGCGGCAGTGGCCATGAGCAAACCAAGCAGCATTGAGCCGGTGTCACCCATGAACACCCGCGCCCGGCTGAAATTGTGAATCAGAAAACCACCGGAGCAACCGATGAGCAGTGATGCCACTAATGCCGGCAATGTCGCACGGGTTGAACCCATTTGCACACTCAGTAAATATGCATAGGTGAAAAACGCAACGCCAGCAATCAGTGAGATTCCTGCAGCCAAACCATCCAGACCGTCAATGAAGTTCACGGCATTCATCATGAGCACAATCACCAGAACGGTCAGACCAATGCTGGTTGCTGGGTCAAGCCGCCGCAATCAGCACTTGTCCAACAATCTTGGTGGCCGCATCAAGACTGAACCGATCATCAATCGCCCCCAAGACAGCTACCAATACCGCGCCGATGAGCAGCCCACGACCGGTCTGACCGACCGTGAACACTTTTGCGGTCAAGTCAAGCCGGGAGGCAACAAGCACCGCGGCGCACATGCCGGCCAGCATCGCCAAACCACCAAGCCGTGGCGTGGGCGTCACATGCACATCTCGTTCACGCACGGCCGCCACTACATGCCAGCGGACTGCCAGCCGACGCACGAGCGGCACTAACAAGTGTGTGGTCAATGCTGAAAGCAACAGCAAGACGAGATAAGTGCGCACGGGAACTGATCGCTACTCAGTGACCTTGTGGGTAAGCCGGGAACGCAGTCACCAACTCCGACACAGCGGCACGCACATCCGCGGTGCGAGCGCCGGATTCATCCGTGACTGCTGCGGCAACAAGATCAGCAATCTGGTGCATCTGGTCGGTGCCCATGCCTTGGGTCGTGACGGAAGGAGAGCCAACACGAATTCCACTCGCAACATTCGCTGGCTGTGGGTCAAAGGGAATGGTGTTCTTGTTCAGCACGATTCCGGCATCATCACAACGCTTTTCGGCTTGGGCACCGGTGACGCCAAGTCCACTGATGTCAAGCAGCGCTAGGTGCGTGTCAGTGCCGCCGCTGATGGCTCGCATCCCGTGGCTTTCTAAGCGAGTGGTCATTGCTTGCGCATTGGACACGACTTGTGCTGCATACCGTTGGTACTCAGGTCGCAAACATTCGGCTAGCGCTACTGCCTTGGCAGCCACACCATGCATCAGCGGCCCACCCTGCATCATTGGAAACACGGCTTTGTCAATTGCTGCCGCGTGCTGCTCTTTGCACACAATCATTCCGCCACGTGGACCACGCAAGACTTTGTGAGTAGTGAAAGTGACAACATCGGCGTGCGGCACAGGGCTTGGAATGGCTTTACCGGCCACGAGTCCAATAAAGTGCGCGGCATCCACGAGCAGGATTGCACCGACTTCATCACATATCTCTCGGAACACCGCGAAGTCGATGAGGCGCGGAATAGCAGAGCCGCCACAGATGATCATCTTGGGCTTGTGCTCATGGGCAAGGGCGCGAACCTGGTCGTAATCAATATGTTCAGTTTCTTTGTCCACGCCGTAAGCGACGATGTCGAACCACTTACCCGAGAACGAAACCTTCGCGCCGTGCGTGAGGTGCCCACCGTGCGGAAGGCTCATGGCGAGCACTTTCTCCCCCGGTTTCACGAATGCTCCATACACAGCAATATTGGCGCTGGCCCCGGAATGAGGCTGCAGGTTTGCGTGATCAGCGCCGAATAATTCTTTGGCGCGAGCAATGCCGATTTCTTCAACTTCATCAACGACGGCGCAGCCGCCGTAGTAACGACGACGGGGATAGCCCTCCGCATACTTGTTCGAGAGCGTTGAACCTAGGGCGGCGAGCACCGAAGGTGAGGTGAAGTTCTCGCTTGCGATGAGTTGCAGGTGTGAACGCTGCCGCGCGAGTTCATCAAGCAGCAGTTGTGCAACGACCGGGTCACTTGCCTGCAGTGCGTCGAAGTCAGGGCCCCAGAAAGTCATCGTTCCTCCGAATCTCCACTGCCACGCGTGGCCACTGCAACCGACCGGCGGTGACCTCAGCGCAAAAGAACATCGGCTACCACGGTTGTCATCTGCCGCGAGTCTATTGCGGTGGGGTCACCGAGTCGGGCTCAACGAGTCCGGGGCAGGTCACGCGAATCTGAGTGGCAGAGATTGCCCCGGCGCGCACAAGCACAGCCGGTGTTGAGCGCACATCAACGATGCTGGTTGGCAACCGGGTCGACTGACCTTTACCAGCCTGCGCCGATTCCGACGGTTCTGGCTCAGGAAGTTGGACATACACCGACACCAAGTCAGCCATCCGGCTTCGCGCTTCATCAGCCTTTTCCTGCACGTGTGAATCCGAATGTGCCTGCAAATAAACACAAGGACCAACCGATGACACCAAATCCGTCACAAACTGCGAATCCGCCATGGTCACCGCGACTGCTACCAACTCGCCCGCAGCACCTATGTCCCACTTCAGAGATGCAGTGGGCGTTCCGAGCAAAGTTAAGGGACCCGGCCAATGTGCTGCCATCAACGCAAGGGCATCAGCATTGACATCAGCAAACAGCGCATGGACGACGGAGCTGTCTCGCACCAGCACCGGCAGACCTGCACCGCGACCACGAGTGCGCGCCTGCAATAGCGCAGTCACGCCTTGAACAGAAAAGGCATCGGCAATCAAGCAACCGACGCCATGAACGCGAGCCCACACCACTTCACCGCGACTCAGCGCAGCCTGAGCGACGGTCAACGCGTTCTCAACATCTGCACCAGCGGAGATGTCATAGACCACGGCGCGAGTCACAGTGCGCCACCACGGCGAACCGCAGTTGTGACGCGCGGCTTTCCGGCGAGGTCTGAGTAGTCACGAACAGTTGACCACACTTCTTGATTGCCTTCATCACGCTGTGCGCGCAGGAGTGCAGGTACTCCTGACGGTGATGCTTCACCTTGCACATCTGCGTGCTCCACCATGAACATGCCACCTGGTCGCAAGATGGACGCCGCAGTCTTGGCAAGCGCGCGGACGATATCTAGACCATCTGGGCCTCCGTAGAGGGCAAGCGGTGGGTCGTAGTGCGTCACTTCCGGTTCAATCGGCGTTGCAGAGTCTGGGATATACGGCGGATTTGTCACCACAAGGTGCGCACCTGCCGCACCCGCGCGCTCAAGCGGTGTGGTTGTGGCATCGCCTTCAACAACGTGCGCATCACTTCCCTGTGCCTGCATCAATTGCGCATGTGCCGCAACATTGCGTTGTAGCCACGGCACTGCTTCCGGCGAAAGTTCCACAGCGCACACCTGCGCACCAGGCACCTCGGTTGCAATGCTCAACGCAATCGCACCAGAACCAGCACACAAATCCCACACCTGGACTGGCGATGGAATCTCGCGCAGATAGCGGACCGCAAGCTCAACGAGCAGCTCAGTTTCGGGTCTCGGCACGAACACTCCGGGTCCGACAGCCAAGGTCAACCTTCGAAAGCCTGTTGAACCGATGATGTGCTGCAACGGCCGGCGGCGACATCTTTGTTCAACAAGGTCGTTGTAGCGGCGCTGCTGTTCCTCATCAATTTCTCTACTCAAAATGAGATTGCCTCGGCTCAGACCCAGCACATGTGCGAGCAACATTTCCGCATCAGGGCCTGGGCTGGAAACCCCAGCCCGTGTTAGCCGATGCGTGGCATCAACAATTGCGGTGCGCGTGCTTGGCATTTTCGTTACCGCGCATCTGCGGCCTCAGCGAGCCGCTCCGCAAATTCGGCGTCCAGGCACGCCTGCACACACGAGTCCAAGTCTCCGTCAAGGAACGCGGTCAAGTTGTGCGATTTGAAGCCCACTCGGTGGTCGGTGATGCGATTCTCAGGAAAGTTGTAGGTGCGGATGCGTTCACTGCGATCCACGGTGCGCACCTGTGAGCGTCGCGCACTCGCAGCCGCCTGGGCTTGCTCTTCCTGCGCTTGGGCGAGTAATCGGGCGCGCAAAATGCGCATCGCAGACTCACGATTCTGTAACTGCGATTTTTCATTCTGGCAGGTCACGACGATGCCGGTGGGAATGTGAGTGATGCGCACCGCTGAATCAGTCGTGTTCACGCTTTGGCCACCTGGACCACTTGAGCGATAAACGTCTACTCGCACATCATCGGGAGAGATCTGCACATCAACTTCTTCAGCTTCGGGCAAGACAATGACCCCGGCTGCGGATGTGTGAATGCGTCCTTGCGATTCCGTCACCGGCACGCGCTGCACGCGGTGCACGCCACCTTCAAATTTCAAACGTGCATAGGGCGCCTCATCGGGCCCAACGGCGCCGCGAGACTTCACGGAGAGCACGGCACTTTTGACTCCACCTAAATCACTTTCTTCATGGTCCATCACCTGCACAGACCAACCGCGTCGCTCGGCATAGCGGGCATACATACGCATCAAGTCACCGGCGAATAGTGCAGATTCCTGACCGCCTTCACCTGCTTTGATTTCCAACAACACGTCATTGCCATCGAGGGGGTCGCGCGGCACCAGCAAGGACCGCAATCGCTCAGCTACCTGCTCACGTTCTGCGGCGGCAGATTCAGCCTCAACGCGAAACCCTGGATCATCGCTAGCAAGTTCGCGCGCGGCAGATTCATCGTCGCCAAGACGCTGCCACAACCGGTAGGTCTCAACAACTGATTTCAGTTCCGCGTGACGGCGCGCAAGTTTGCGCGCCACATCAACATCAGCGTGAACTGCCGGATCGACTAAGCGATGCTCAATATTTTCGAACTCGGCAACAAGTTCGGCACAACCCTCAAACACTGTCTCCTCCGCACCGACTCACCCGGCGCAGGGTGGGGTTCAGGCCTTCTTGCCGAAACGCTTCTCGAATTTCGCGACCCGGCCACCGGTGTCGAGAATCTTCTGCTTGCCCGTGTAGAACGGGTGGCAATTCGAGCACACTTCAGCGTGGATGCTGCCGCTCTTGGCAGTGCTCCGGGTTGTAAAAGTGCTACCGCAGGTGCAGGAGACGGTTGTCTCAACGTACTGCGGGTGGATTTCGTTCTTCACGGCTTCTCCTTCAGTGCTCCGGGTCGCGGCGACGGCGTAGACCGTCAGTTGTCCGCGTGAACCGGGGCGATGCTTAAGGGTACGCGAAGGGGCTCCAGCGATGGCCAGTGGGACCAATTCAACGTTGGCTGTCTAGGCCGATGGCACTTCCCCGATCAGCAGCGTCAGTGCCCGTGGCACACATTCCACGTCGAATGGCGAGACCCCCATCGTCTCGCCGTCCGCATAGGCGCGTAGGCCGGGCACAGTGATGTGCACCCTGCGAGCGTGCCCATGACTAACCGCACTGTGACCGAGGTGCTTGCCTGCCATCAATTTTGGCAGCAATGCGAGCACACGTGCTTTGCCAATGGGCGCGACGTGAGTCCACGACAACATGCCGTCTGTGGCACTGGCGTGTGGACACATATGGAACCCACCGCCGTAGCGAGTGATCAGACCTACCGCCATGAGTAGCCCAGGTTTCGCGGCTTGACCGCCCTCGTCGAGCGTGACTTCATAGTCATAAGGGGCCAGCGTGGGTAACTCTCGCAAAACGGATGCGAGATAGCGCGAGTTACCTTTCGGGAACTTCATCTGATTTGCGCGCTCATTGACCACGGTGTCAAAACCACACGCAAGAATCGTCATGAACCAATTGGTGTTGCCATCACCTGTCGTGACTCGACCAACATCCACCTGATGACGCTTCGTCGGATTCTCAAGTGCCGCAACGATTTTCTCAACCATCGCGTGTGGGTCGCCCTTGGTCAGGCCAAAATAGGAAGCCACGTCATTGCCGGTGCCCATGGGCACGATGGCGAGCGGAGTTGATGTTCCGGCAACTGCTTGGAGACACAAGTACAAAGTCCCGTCGCCACCAATGCTCACGACCGCATCATGCGGCTGAGTCATCGCCTCTTTCAAAGCCGCGGTGACACCGGGCGCGCTATCTGCGGTGACGAACTGCAGGTCGCAACCGCGCTGGGCTAACCCATCAAGGATGATGCTGCGCTGGTCCCCATGTCGAGCACGCGCTGAGCGCGTGTTGTTCACAACGAGAAGCCGGTATCTGGCAGATGTTGAGCCACTCATCTCACTCATGCGGCGCACTGTCCCACACGTGCCGCCCCCGAGTCGATAGCCACGCGCAGGTTTAGTAGTCCTCGTCGTCGCTGCGTGGCGCTGGCGCACTCGGTGTGGTCTTCTGCACTTGCATCAGGAATTCGTAGTTTGTCTTGGTTTCGCGCAGCTTGCTCAAGAGCAACTCGAGTGCTTGCTGTTGCTCGAGCGCATGCAGCACGCGGCGCAATTTCTTCTTTACGCGTGCCTGATGCATCAATGTCAACGGCTGGGAAGATGCGCTTGTCTGCCAAACGGCGGTCCAGCTTCAACTCCATGTTTCCGGTGCCTTTGAACTCTTCGAAAATGACCTCGTCCATGCGCGAGCCGGTTTCCACCAGCGCCGTGGCGAGAATCGTGAGCGAGCCGCCATCTTCAATGTTGCGTGCGGCACCGAAGAACTTCTTCGGTGGGTACAACGCTGCTGAGTCCACACCACCAGAAAGGATGCGACCACTCGCCGGGGCTGCCAAGTTGTAGGCACGTCCCAAACGCGTCATCGAGTCGAGCAACACGACCACATCGTGACCCATTTCAACCAAACGCTTTGCGCGCTCAATTGCAAGTTCAGCGATTGTTGTGTGATCTTCCGCAGGGCGGTCGAATGTGGAAGCAATGACTTCCCCCTTCACCGAACGCTGCATGTCCGTGACTTCTTCGGGGCGCTCATCCACAAGCACCACCATCAGGTGGCACTCCGGGTTGTTCGTGGTGATGGCGTTAGCGATGGCTTGCAGAACCATGGTCTTACCCGCCTTCGGCGGAGACACGATGAGACCACGTTGACCTTTGCCAATGGGCGCCACGAGGTCAATGACGCGCGTCACCATGTTGGCCGGGTCAGTCTCAAGACGCAGGCGTTCCTGCGGATAAAGCGGTGTCAACTTTGAGAAGTCAATCCGCGGTGACTGGGCATCAGCCGCCGAGCCATTGACTGTGTCAAGGCGAACCAGTGGATTGAACTTCTGACGGAACTCACCATCGCGCGGTAGCCGAACCGCACCGGTGACGACATCACCCTTGCGAAGGCTGTAGCGCTTCACCATTGATAACGAAACATAAGCATCGTCGGGGCTGGGGAGATAGCCCCGCGTGCGAACGAAGGCGTAGTTCTCAAGAATGTCAACGATGCCAGAAACATCGGCGATTGTGTCGCCTTCACCAAACTCAACATCATCACGGTCACGACCACGGCTGCGGTCGCGGTTGCGATCACGACCACGACGGTCATCACGGTCGCGGTTGCGATCACGACCACGACGGTCATCACGGTCGAAGCGGCTTTCGCGCTGACCGTTGCCATCTCGGCCGCCGTCACGCTGACCGGCGTCGCGACCACCGTCGCGCTGGTTCTCGGTGCGTGCTTGTGGCTCAGAACTTTGCTCGGGTTGTGCGGCCTGGGCGGCTTGGGGGCGTGAACCTCGCTCGCGGCTGCGGCCACTGCCTTCGGACGACTTCGGCGCCGATGACTTCGCTGCGGAAGAGCCCTGCGCTGCCTTGATGGCTGCGACGAGGTCCGCCTTGCGCATCGCGGTTGCACCTGCAACGCCGAGACTGGAGGCCAGTGCCTTCAACTCGGGCAGGAGCATGCCGTTGACATCTTTCGTTGGGGTTTGGGTCACGTTGATCCTCATGCTGTCTTGCGCTCTGTTCGGCGCGTGGATGTGCTGGTTGTGCTGGCAATACGCTCCTGAGTCCACACCCTGTCCGAATGTCGGTGAGGTGTGTGACCTGCGCCCCTGCCTGTGTCAGGGATGTGCGTGGCATGAAGTGATTGCGAGTCCGGTAGAAATTTCAGTGATTATCCGGAGCGCATCCGAGCCAGCCATTGCTAGGTCGTGACGATTGTTCTGTCGTCGTGCTTGTTGTGCGTACTGCGCTGGCCGAAAGGTAGCACACGGCTGCCATCGCTGTCAGCCGGCCGTGGCAATTACTCCCCCGGTGTCTATCGGCAATGGCATGACCACGAATTCGGTCCCGGCAAGTTCCGCAAGTTGGCGTGTGAACGCCGCACTTCGCCCTTGTGAGTGCAGCACTAACACACTAGAACCACCACCCGAAATTGCGGCCGCATAGCCTGCTTTGCGCAGTCGAATGACGGCATCGTGAGAGGAGCGCATGACTCGGCGGCGGTAAGGCTCATGAATTCGATCATTCAATGCCGACGGCAACAATTCCGGTTGCCGCGTTAACGCTGCAACTGTCAACGCTGCATGTGCCGCGGTGAACGCCGCATCTTCGTGGGTCACCTTCTCGGGTAACAGTCGTCTCGTGCGTGCCGTCACACTGCGCGCGGTCGGTACCAGCGCAATCGCAGCAACTCTCGGCGCGCAGCGAAGTGATGTGGCCCGTGCCTGGTGGGTCTTGCCCACCTGTTCAGGCCACGCAATGGTCAGACCTCCGAGCACACACGCAGCAACATTGTCAGCATGACCCTCAATTTGTGCGGCCGAATCAATGAGTGCGGCGCGGTCAAGGCGTCTGTGACCAGAGAGCACATGGGCGGCCGCGAGAGCTGCCACCACCGCCGCCGCACTTGAACCAAGTCCGCGCGCCTGTGGGATGCGGTTGTGCGCCGAGACATGGATTGCAGGCGTATCGATTCCACGCTTTTCGAGTTCTCTTCGCACCAGGGCCACCACCATGTGCGACGAATCTCGTGGCAGCGTGTCAGCACCTTCCCCACGAATGCTCACGAAATCGGCACCGCGTTGGGCGATGCGCACAACCACGGTGTCATACAAGCCAAGTGCCAGACCTAAGGTGTCAAAACCAGCACCGAGATTTGCACTCGTTGCCGGCACGCGAACTGTGACGCGCGATGTAGGAGTCACGCCAACTCCAAGACTTCTGCCGCCTGTTCAGCAGAACTCACACTTTGCACATTCACACCACCGCGAAGTGCCCACTTCACGTCTTTCAGACCATGACCGGTCACTGTCACCACGATGCGCTGCCCGGAAGTGAGCCGACCGGCGTCATGCAGAGCGAACAGACCCGCCACACCTGCCGCAGATGCAGGTTCCACAAACACACCTTCAGTGGCGGAGAGGAACCGGTGAGCATTCAGGATTTGCTCATCGGTGACCGCCTCAATCAAGCCGCCTGAATCATCCCGTGCTTCTCGTGCTTGCTCGGCTGAAGCCGGGTCGCCGATGCGGATGGCAGTGGCGATTGTTTCGGGTTGGTCAACTCGATGCCCCAGCACCAGTGGTGCGGCGCCAGCCGCTTGAAAGCCGAACATCTTGGGCAACGAACCAACGCGACCAACTGCAGCATATTCGCGATAACCACGCCAATATGCGGTGATGTTTCCGGCGTTGCCAACCGGCATTGCATGGATATCAGGTGCAAAGCCAAGTGCATCGACAACTTCGAAGGCAGCCGTCTTTTGCCCTTCAATGCGATCGGGGTTCACTGAGTTCACCACTGCAATTGGGTAGCGCTCGCCGAGTTCGCGCACAAGCCTCAAGGCTGAATCGAAATTTCCGGGAACTTGCAGCACCCGTGCGCCGTGCGCGACGGCTTGTGCAAGCTTGCCTTCAGCCACCTTGCCTTCAGGAATGATGACTGCACTCGCCAGCGCACCTTTCGCAGCGTACGCAGCCGCACTTGCACTGGTGTTACCGGTGGACGCGCAGACCAGTGCACGCATCCCCGCTTGTGCTGCTTTTGAGACCGCCACCGTCATCCCACGGTCCTTGAATGAACCAGTGGGGTTGCCCGCCTCCACTTTCAGCCACACATCGCACTCGAGTTGCGCTGAGGCAGCGCACGCATAAACCAATGGCGTTCCGCCTTCGCCGAGTGTGATGACTGGCGTGTTCTCATCCACGGGCAGGTGGGCGCGGTATTCCTCAATCACGCCACGCCACTGATGGGCGCTCATTGCTCACCCTCCACGCGCATCACACCAACCACGCTGCGGACCGCCGGCAAGTCACGCAGTTGCGAAACCGTGTGGGCTAACGCCGCATCACTAGCTTCGTGGGTCCGCACCACAAGACTCGCTTCTTCGCCTGCACCATCTTGACGCACGACGCTGATGGAAACCCCGTTGGCGGCAAATACCGTTGCAACAGTTGCCAGCACACCGGGTTCATCTGCTACATGCAAATTCACGTAGTACCGCGTGCGCGCACAACCCAAGGGCAATGTTGAAAGTCCGGCATACGGTTCCACCGCAAATCCGCGCGAACCAGTCGCAATGTTGCGGGCGGCAGTCACGAGGTCTCCAACAACCGCACTAGCCGTTGGCGCACCACCGGCGCCACGACCATAAAACATCACATCACCAGCAGCCGTGGCAGAAACAAAAACCGCATTGAAAGGCCCGCGGACACTGGCTAGGGGGTGCGACTGCGGCACCAACGTTGGGTGCACTCGCACCACTACGCCAGATGCATCCGCGATTTCGGCCACTGCGAGCAACTTGATGACAAAGCCCATCGCCTGCGCTGCTTCAATATCGTCAATCGACACCGATTCAATACCTTCGACGCTGACCTCTGCGATATCCACATCTGTGTGGAACGCAAGTCTTGCGAGGATGACCGCTTTGGCTGCGGAGTCTTGACCGCTCACGTCGGCTGTTGGGTCCGCTTCGGCATACCCAAGTTGCTGAGCTTGCTGAAGTGCAAGCGCGTAGTCCAATCCGAACTCAGTCATCTGGGTGAGGATGTAGTTGGTTGTGCCGTTGACGATGCCGAGCACTTTGGTGATGTGGTCGCCCACAAATGACTCGCGCAAAGGGCGCAACAAAGGAATTGCTCCGGCGACAGCTCCTTCGTAATAGAGATCAGCACCGTTGGCATGCGCCAGGGCATGTAGCTCAATGCCGCGCGCCGCAATCAGGGCTTTGTTCGCAGTGACGACGCTTGCGCCGCGCACCAGAGCTGCGCGCACCACCTCATAAGCCTTGTCCACTCCCCCCATGAGTTCAACCACAACATCCGAACGAGGATCTGCCGCCAGTTCCAACGGGTCTGCGGTGATGTGAACATCGCCAAGTTCGGGGCGTGCGCGTTGTGTGTCGCGCACTGCGACACCAACCACTTCAAGTGGGCGACCAATTCGACGGCGCAGGTCGTCCCCATGCTCAAGAATCTGCGCAACAACTGTGGCTCCAACAGTGCCAGCGCCAATCACAGCCACTCGCACAGCAACGTCTTGGGATTTGGTCACGACGCGCTTTTCCCCTCATCTAGTGCGAGTAAGTCCTGCACTGTTTCCCGACGCAACATCACTCGTGCCGTCCCATCGCAGACAGACACCACCGCCGGTCGCGGCGTGTGGTTGTAGTTCGACGCCATAGATCGGCAGTACGCACCGGTGGCCGCCACTGCGAGGACTTCACCGGGAACAACATCGGCGAGTAGTTTCGCTTGTTTCACAACAATGTCACCGGACTCGCAATGTTTGCCGACGACGCGAACCAGATGTTGCTCCATCTCTGAATATGCGAGGCGCATCGCGTGCGCAATTGTGTAGTCCGCGTCATACAGCGCTGTGCGAATGTTGTCACTCATCCCACCATCCACACTGACGTACCAACGCACCACGTCGTGACTCACAGTCACAGGTTTGATGCTGCCAACTGAGTAGAGCGTCACACCAGCCGGTCCAACGATTGAGCGTCCTGGCTCAACCATGATGATGGGGTGTTCCACCCCGGCACGATCGCATTCCTGTTCAACTGCCGAAATCAATTTGCCCGCTAGGTCCTCAATCGTCGCAGGGTCATCACTGGGCAGGTAGGCGATTCCAGCGCCACCTCCGAGATTGAGGTGACTGACTTCAACACCTTCATGCTTCAACTCTGCGCACAACCGAACAAGTCGTGATACCGCAATGAGAAAACCTTGCTCATCAAAAATCTGTGAACCAATGTGACTGTGGAGCCCAGCAAATCGCAACCCGGGAACTTCATCAACGAGCATGGCTGCGGCCTTGGCTGCGCCGGTAGCCAACGAAAATCCAAACTTTTGGTCTTCGTGTGCGGTTGCAATGAATTCGTGGGTGTGGGCTTCCACACCAACAGTGACCCGCACCAAAACATTCACTGGCGTGAGTCTCTGAATCGCGATGTTGGTCAATCGCTGAATTTCCTCAAAGGAATCGACCACGATGTAGCCAACTCGTGCGTCTACAGCGGCTTCAAGTTCCTCAAGTGATTTGTTGTTGCCATGCATGAGCAACATTTCTCCCGGCACACCTGCTGCTAGGGCCACATGTAGTTCACCCAAAGTGCAGACATCGATTCCGATGCCTTCCTGCATCATCCACCGGGCAAGGTCGATGCTCAAGAATGCCTTCGCAGCGTAAAACACACGATGACCTGCGTAGGCGCGTTTGTAGTCGCGTGCCCGATGCCGAACTGTCTGCTCATCCATCACAAACAAGGGCGTGCCAAAAGACTCAGCCAAATCTTCTGCACTGACACCACCAATGTGCAAACCATCAAGTTCCCAACGCGCTGTCTCGGGCCAGACATCAGCCCTTTGAGCCTCATCAGCAGATGCAACTGTGACGGCTGGCGCGGATATGCTTGCGGAACGGGGCCCTGCAGGATGGGTGGACATCGCGACCTACATCGTCTCCGGGGCACTCACGCCAAGCAAAGTCAACCCATTAGACAACACCTGACGCGTTGCAGCACACAGCCACAGCCTTGCCGCCCCCACATCACTTAGCGGTTCCCCTGCCGCGGGCAGAACCCGACATCCGTCATAGAAACGGTGATAGAGCCCACCAAGATCTTCGAGATACCGCGCAATGCGATGTGGTTCGCGCACCTGCGCAGCGAACGCGACAATTCGCGGAAATTCCCCAAGCGCGGCGAGCAGTTCGGCTTCGCGCGGATCTGCCAGCAATCCGAAGTTCACGGCTTCTGGTTGCCAATCCGCTGTGAGCTCTGGAACATGCCCGGCCGCAACTGCGCTGCGCAGCAATGTGCAGATGCGCGCATGTGCGTACTGCACATAGAACACTGGGTTCTCACTGCTTTGCTTAACAATCAAGTCCAGGTCAATGCTCAGTGGGCTATCTGCGGGATAACGCACTAATGAATACCGCGCCGCATCCACGCCGACTTCATCAATCAAGTCATCAAGGGTCACAAGGTCACCAGCGCGCTTGCTCAGACGCACTTCTTTGCCGTCGCGAGTCATCTTCACCATTTGACCAATCAGAATTTCAATATGTTCGTCTGGGTCATCCCCTGCACATGCAGCAACTGCGCGGAGTCGATTCACATAGCCGTGGTGGTCTGCTCCTAGCAGATAGACGCACTTGTGAAATCCGCGTTCACGCTTGTCTACGTAATACGCTGTGTCTGAGGTGAAGTAGGTGTAGTCGCCGTCAGCCTTGATGAGGACACGGTCTTTGTCATCACCGAAGTCGGTTGTGCGTAGCCAGGTTGCGCCATCGGCTTCAAAGACGTGACCATGTTCACGCAACCGTGCAAGACCATGCTCGACGGCGCCACTTTCATGTAGTGAGCGCTCGGAGTACCACACATCAAAGTTGGTTCGGAACCGATTCAGCGTTGCTCGCTGCAACGCCAGTTGCAGTGCGTACCCATGTTCGCGGAATGCAATGAGTTGCTCAACTTTGGGAGCATCGAGCACTTCTGGATTCTCGGCGACAATTGCGGCGGCGAGTTCTGCAACATAGTCACCTTGGTAACCATCTTCCGGCGGCGCTTCTCCAAGTGCCCGGGCCTGAATGGACGCTCCAAACTTGTCCATCTGCACACCACGGTCATTGATATAGAACTCCCGCACCACCGTCGCGCCGGCTGCATGCAGCACTCGCGCGATGGCGTCGCCAATCACTGCCCATCGAGTGTGACCGAGATGCAACGGACCTGTTGGGTTAGCGCTAATGAACTCAATATTCACGCTCTGACCGCGAAGGGTCTCACTGCAGCCGTAATCGGCTCCGCGCCCCACAATTTCTGCTGCTAGAGCACCAGCTGTCGCCGCGTCAACAGTGATGTTGATGAAACCAGGTCCGGCCACATCAATCTTGGAAAACTCCGGATTCATTGCGAGAGTGCCTGCGATGACATCGGCACACGCGCGTGGGTTCAACCCGGCCGGCTTCGCGACCACCATGGCAATGTTGGTTGCCCAGTCACCATGGTCTCGGTTCTTCGGTCGGTCAACCGTGATGCGACTGGGGATGTCCGTGTCTGAAATCGACAGCGTGCCGTCAGCAATCAAACCCCTCAACGCATCTTCGATGCGCGCAGCTACGTGTTCGGGGGTCATGCGTGCTCAGCGTAGTCGCAGAAGCGTGACGCGAGTCACATGGTCGCGCTGTGAATATGGAGCTGCGAGATATCGATTGCACCCACGCGGCTGCATCTCAATCCGCCGACCGATGCCGCGTAATGCCGCAATCCGTCCTTGAAGTGAAGTTCCCGAAAAAGACTGGACCCCGGGTCAATGACCCGGGGTCCAGGTAAACCACAAGCTTGCAGACGATGCCGCCTGCGCGCGGGTGGCGTGCGTCAGAGCGGACGAACCGACTCTGCCTGCGGACCCTTAGGTCCGTTGGTGATTTCGAACTCCACCCGCTGGTTCTCCGCCAGGGACTTGTAACCCTGGGAGTCGATCGCGCTGTAGTGAACGAAGACATCAGCGCCATCGCCATCAGGAGCGATGAAGCCGAAGCCCTTTTCGGCGTTGAACCATTTCACAGTGCCTTGCATCGATATCTCTTTCATTTAGAACTGCGGTATGCCTAAGCATCCCGTTGAGCCCGTTGGCTCGTGCCACACACCACCAACATGTTTAGACATTGGCAGTGTGAAGCCGCGTGCTAACGGTAGCCCACGCTCAGACACCACTGCAGAGCGCACCCACAGGCTCATCAATTCGGGCTAATGCCTGTGGGAAACCACTTGTGCAGGTGCAGTCAGGACGGATGGCTCAAACAAAGACGTCGTCTGTGTCGCTGACTGCAGCATCCTTGTGATTGGCCTTGCTCATCATCGCCACAATGAATCCGATGATGAACACCGCGAATGTGGAGAGGACCAACACCCAGCCAGTGGGGTTCAGATGCCACGTGACTTTCGTTGGATCAACATCAGCCTGAGATGTGCCAGCCAACAAGCCGAATCGGGACATCAATAGGTACTCGCCGTAGAGCAAGCCCAATCCTGCGAGTGCTGGTGCAATGAGTCGAGTCCACAACGACGTGCCCGGTTTGCCAGCGAAGTACTTCATCACTGCGAGACACACGAGGACTTCAACAAAAACAATCGCCACCACAGCAACGGCAGAGAACCAGGAGAACATGGTCTTATAAGGGTCCATGTCCTTCATCCAGAATCCAACAATGGTCAGACCGGCAATGACGGCAACTGCGATGGATCCGTTACCTGGGGAGCCAAACCGATTTGTGCGACTCAAAGCCTGCGGTAGCACACCAGAACGGCCCAATGCGAAGAAGTAGCGTGCTGCAGAGTTTTGGAATGCCAAGATTCCGGCGAACAGGCTTGACAGCACCAACCACTTCATCAACGTGGCGAGCCATGAACCGACAAAGGTGCTGGCTACTGTGAACAGTGCACCAGCCGGATTTGCAAGTTCCCCAGTGGCTTTCAGGATGTTGCCAATGACATCAGAAGAGCCCAAACCGCTCACCATGGCGAAGGACACAAGCGCAAACAAAGCGGTGATGATGATGATTGCAAGATAGGTCGCACGGGGCACAGCACGCTTGGGGTCGCGAGCTTCTTCACCGTAAATTGCCGTCGCTTCAAAGCCAATGAATGACGCAAAGGCAAAAGCGAGTGCGATGCCGGGAGCGCCGGTTGCGGATGAGAACACGTTGCTGAGCGAGAAGGACGCACCAACGTCAAGTCCGTTGGGGCCACCACCTTTGAAGAAGACAGCCAATGCCGTGATGAGCAAGGTTGCGACTTCGAGAATCATCAACACACCGAGGAACTTCGCGCCAATGTCGACACTAAACCACGAGAGAGCAAACGAGACAGCCCAAGCAATCAACGCCCACGCATAAGGCGACCAGCCCACGCTCTTGAGTTCGGATGAAAGAACCACGCCGAAGAAACCATAAATCGCAAGCTGGATGGTGATGTAGGCAAGCAATGAGACAAATGCGGAGGCCACACCCGGCACCACACCAAAGCCTCGTCCGACGTACGCAAAGAACGCGCCGGCGTTTGTGACGTGCGATGACATCGCTGCATAGCCAACACTGAATAGCAGCAAAGTGATACCAACGAGTAAATATGTGCCCGGGACTGCAACACCATTACCAAGCACGACGGCCACTGGCACGGCACCGGTCATGCCAACGAGTGGCGCCGCAGCCGCCACCACGAAGAAGACGATGCCGAGAACGCCGAGCCGGTTCTTGCCCAAGCCGGTAGCAGTTGTCGATGAGTTTTCCGACACGTTGACCTCCCACATAGTCGCCTCAAGCGCGCTGTTCCCGCGCCACGTGCGTGTCGTGCACCCCGATCCCTATCGGAGCACAGGCGCGTCAGATTTCTCCTGAAATCTGTGATTTGCAAGCAACCACGCTGAAACAGGTGGTGTGGGATTTGCCGTGTAGGCGCGCAGCCGCACCATGAGGAGCAGGTGCATCGGCGCGGTATCGTCGCCGCATGAGCGATTTGCGCGGCTTTATCCCACCACTGACACCTAGTGGGTCGTCGGCACTGGTGCCGGCCATGCCATGGCACTACTCAGGCACCTTGCTCACTGTTGAGTACCGAACAGACCCCAGCAATGTGCGTGCACTGTTGCCGGCCGATGTGGACCTTGCCCCAGAAGACCCCGGTGCAGTCGCGCTGATTTGGGCCGACTGGCAATCCTGCTCCGATGGTGGTGCCGAACTTCTCGACCCAACTCGCTCGCAATACCTTGAAACATTCGCTGTCGTGCGCTGTAGTTTTGAAGGCAAGACCTATAGCCGCTGCGTTCTCATCTGGGTCACCACAGACTTTGCAATTGCGCGCGGCTGGTTCCAGGGCTACCCCAAGAAATTGGGTCGCATCGCTGTAACTCGCGCAATGAACCACGGAAAAGCAGCACCGCGTGTTCAGCCAGGCGCGAAATTTGGAGCATCGTTGGCTGCATACGACCACCGACTTGCCAGCGCCGTCGTCACGCTGCGTGAGCCAAGTGCGACAAATGGTTTCGTCAATGCATTACCCATGCTGCACCACCGCATCATGCCGGCAATTGAACGCGGAGCAGGTCTATCACTGAATGAAGTGGTGACGATGAGCGGCGTGGACGCAGACCTAGGGCAACCCTGGGTTGGGGATGCTGAACTGCACCTTGCGGATTCGCAATGGGATGAGTTGGCATCTGTTCTGCCGGTGAGAGAGATTATTGGCGGCTACTACCGCGAAGTTGGAGTTACCTTCAACGGCGGCACTCTGCTGCGTGGGTAGACAGAACCTCACACGATGAGATGCGCGCTGTGCTCCTCGGGTGAACGCCCGAGGGCACGCAGTTCATCTGCGATGAGGGTCGCATCGCGCACTTCAACCAAGTAGCCAGCGTGGCCACCACGAGCACCGAAAAGGCGGCCCCGGTAGACGAGGTAAACAACCACGACAATGTTGATTGACAATGCCAACCACTTCAGCGCTGTTGGATGCGAGTTGATCTCATAAACCTCAAGTGGGATAAACAACGTTGTGGCAGACGCCGCAAGGTACTCCCCCCAACGGTTTGCACCCCACAATCCGATGCCTTCGGCGACCTGCACTAAGCCATAGCCCAGCAAGACAGCACCCACCGTGTTGTAAGCACCATTGGAAAGCGAAAGCAGTTTTTCGATGCTGTGCAGTACGCCCTTACCGCTGACGTCAATGCCGAGATCTACGGATACTTTCGCCAACGTCTCGGAAGTTCTGTGTAACCACGCAAGCACTTGTGGTGCGCGACTGCCCAGGCTGAACGCCCCTACCGCGGCAAAAGCCAGCACCAAACCGCGGCCGAATCGTTCCGCCGCGAGCACCCGTAATAGCGCAACTCTGCGACCGTGGGTGCCTCGCACAACGAGTGGCACATTCGACAACGCAATGGAGTTCTGAGCGACAACGTGAACCAGAGCCTGCGCAGATGGGTTCACGAACTCACAACACCGCAAGCACCGAAGCAAAGGACTGCCTGTCGCCGTCATTGCACTGAGTCGAACTGACAATTGTTGGTCGTCAAGATGCGCAACGATGTGCCCCACCTTGGCGCATCGGCGCAGTAGCCAGCGCTGCTCACGCTTGGAGCGCAGATTGATCCACCGAGACCGCAGGATGTCAGCGCGACCCACAAGCCACCGACATCAGTAATCGAGCAAGTATTCGTCCAGTTCCCACTGTGTGACTTCTCGCGTGCTCGTATCTGAAACTTCGGCGGAGTAGCGCTCAATTTCATCGCGCTTCATCGTCAAGAAAGTTTCCACGAACACTGAGCCAAGCACATCCTTGATGGCGTCATTTGCTTCAAGCGCGTCAAGGGCATCACTGAAAGTCTCGGGCAGCGTTGGCGACGACTCATCTGCATAAGACCAACTCTCGGACGCTGCCGGCGGCTCAATCTTGTTGCGCACACCATCAAGCGCCGCCGCGAGCACTGCTGCTGCAATCACGTACGGGTTTGCGGCCCCATCACCGACGCGTAGTTCGAGGCGCGCACCTGCACCACGTTCCGGCGGAATGCGCACCATCGTGGTGCGGTTGTCGTAGCCCCAGTTCTTGCGATACGGAGCCAACGTGTCCGGACCCAGCCGCTTGAATGCGTTGACCGTTGGATTACTAAAAGCACTCACAGCATCGGCGTGCTTGAGTAGTCCACCAATCATGTAACGAGCGACATCCGTCAAGTCGTTGCCTTGCGCCATCACATTTGTGCCGGATGCGTCGTTAACCGAGAAGTGCAGGTGATAGCCACTACCGCCTTCGTCATTCCATGGTTTGCCAAGGAATGTAGCAAGCATCCCCATCTGCGCAGCCATTTCTTTGATGCCTGCCTTGAGGAAGAACGTGCGGTCTGCGGCGTCAAGCGCATCGCTGTGCCAAATGTTGATTTCGTACTGCGATGGCGAGAACTCATGATTACCGGCGAATACGCCGATGCCAAATTCATCTAAGTCGCGCAGCATCTCCAGGAAGATGCCATCCGGGTCCACAAGTGACCCCGTCATGTAGACGCGGCCGGTCTTGTTGATTGCGCGCTTCCACGTGCCTTCTTCAGTTTGGTCGGCGAGGTAGAACTCCAACTCCGGACCCATGATGGGAGTGAGACCAAGTTCCGCAAACTGCGCAACCACGCGTCGCAAAACCGACCGTGGCGCAATCTCGCTTTCGCTGCCATCAGCGTTGAATGAATCTGCAATCACGTAACAAACGCCTGGCTCCCAGGGGGCGTCATGTGCCGTGGCTAGGTCAGCGCGCGTAATCAAATCTGGCAGACCGTCGCTGGCCGAGCCTTTGCCATCATTCACACCGCCACGGGTGGTCGTGAACCACACTCCCTGACAAAACGCTGGGCCATGCTCCATGGACCGCTCAATCTGGGAGACGAGCATGTCCTTTGACCGCGGAATTCCTAGTACATCGCAGTACATGACTCGAACAATGTCGATGTCGCGTGCTTCAAGTTCGCGCTTGAAAGCGGATAAATCAAGGCTCATGTTTCGCTCCCATTGAGTGCTGCCGGGCTGGCACGAGGTTCGGGCGCGATACTAGGGCGTGGCGAGCGCTCGCGGCAGGCTGCACGCGTCATCGACTATGCCAGCTCGGTGTGAAAGGAGTCACCATGCGCGCACTGTTCTTGCAACACGACCATGTCAGCCCGCCTGGGCCGGTTGCTGAAGCCTTTTCGCGACGCGGCTTTGACATTGTTGAAGCGGTGGTGGTGCCACAGGAGTCTTACCTGACTCCCAACGTTTCATTTGAGCATCCCGATGCCAGTCAGTTTGATGTGTTGGTGCCGATGGGCGCTCCATGGGGTGCGTGGGATGACGCAAGCGTCGGTAACTGGCTGCTCCCTGAATTGAAGTGGCTCGCCGGCGCGCATGCGGCTGACATTCCGATTTTTGGCATTTGCTTCGGTGGGCAATCACTTGCACGAGCTCTCGGTGGTTCAGTCGCACCCGGACCAAAAGCAGAAATTGGTTGGCATGTTGTGCATAGCGATGACACGACACTGGTTCCGCACGGTCCATGGTTTCAATGGCACTACGACCGATGGACACTTCCTCCGGGCGCAACTGAAATCGCTCGCTCATCGGTTGCTTCGCAGGCATTCACGATTGGGCGCACGATGGGCGTGCAGTTCCATCCTGAAGTCACGAGTCACACACTTCAACTCTGGTGCGACACTGATGGCATTCCGGCACTGGAAAAAGATGGGCAAGACCCAGCCGCGCTGTTGGCGATGACAAAAACATTTGATGCCGACGCAGCACAGCGCGCTGATGCGCTCGTTGAGGCGTACTTAAGACGCGTCGCCCGGCTTATCTAGGACCGGGCTAGATCTGCGCACCTTGGAGTTAACCCTGTCTAGGTCGCGCCGTACCAATTTGTGCGCGCGAGACCTAGGCCGGAGTGACCCTGACCGGAAATCGCTTGATTCCGTTCACGAAGTTGCTCCGAAGTCGCTCAACTTCACCAACTCGTTCAACTCTTGAAATCCGCGGCAGAAGTGTTTCGAACATGATTTGAATCTCAAGTCGCGCCAAAGCATTTCCTAGACACAAATGCGGACCGCCACGACCAAAGGTCATGTGTTCATTCGGAGTTCGCTGCACATCAAACGTGTAGGGATCGTTGAAAACCGCGGAATCACGGTTCCCGGAAGCGAACCACACGACGACTTTGTCACCGGCTTTGATTTCTTTCCCGTGCATCTGCACATCTTTTGTCGCAGTGCGACGGAAGTGATACACCGGCGAGCCCCAGCGCAGGAACTCCTCAACTGCCCAGGGAATGAGGTCCGGGCGTTCTTGTAGCAACGCGATAGTTTCAGGGTGGTCAATCAGTGCATTCATGGTGTGGCTGATGGCGTGACGCGTCGTCTCGTTTCCGGCGACAACTAAGAGCAAGAAGTAGTTGCGAAAGTCACGGTCATCAAGTGCCCTGCCGTCAATCGGGACTGCGTTGACGAGTTTGGAAACTAGGTCCACGCCATCTTTGCCAAGGCGCTGGTCACGCAAGTTCCGCCCGTACTCAAATACCTCAAGAGCGGCCGGAGACCGGAATGGCAGCAACCGATACTCCTCACTTTCCTCACTACCTAGGAGCACATCAGCATGTTCGGGGTCTGTGTTCCCAACCATCCGATTTCCCCACTCAATGAGTTGACCGGTGTCTTGGTCAGGCACGCCGAGCATGCGCGCGAGCACTCGAATTGGGAAGTCAGCGCTGACCTCTTTCACAAAGTCGAACTCACCTTGCGGCAGTGCGGCATCGAGGGTGCTCGCGGTGAGCCCTCGCAGAAATGTTTCGTAGCCTGCGACCGCCTTTGGCGTGAACTCTCCCTGCATCATCTTGCGAAGTGCACGATGGCGTTCGCCATCCGTCTCCAACATTGACTTACGCACATCAAGCTGTTCGGAATCCAACTCTTCGAGATTCGCGGCACCAACTTCACTTGAAAACGTGGTCGCATCGCGCAAGACATTCACGATGTCGTGGTAGCGAGTGATTGACCAAAAACCATGATTCGGCGCATCTTCTCTATCCCAGTGCACTGGGTCGTGTTCACGCAATTCATCAAATGCAGCCCACGGCGGACCTGCTTCGAATAGGTCCAGGTTGTCTAAGCGCATCTCAGTGGCAGTTGTCATCAAACACCTCTGCATTGTTTTCGGCTACCAGTCGTGCGGTCGTGTTGCCGTGCCGCTGACGTTCAGTGACCAACGGTAACAATCGTTCGTACCCAAATGAGTATGGCAGACTTCAACGCGTGCCGGGAACCCACACACTCAGCGAAACTGAACACGCTGTCGCTGAACGACTCGGCGGGATGCCGGTTGACATGGCAGCAATGGCTGCCTGCTCGAACCTGTTTCGCGCAGCAAATTCTGTGCGTAATCACCTTGAACGGTCGGTGCTCGCCAAGCATGACCTGAGTTGGACCGCGTTCGTCGTCCTGTGGGTCACCTGGATCTGGGAACCAATTGAAACGCGCGATATCGCGGCTGAAGCCGGTTTCTCCAAAGCCACCCTGACGGGCGTGCTTGACACCCTTGAAGGTCGGGGGTTGGTGCTGCGGAGCCGCAGCACCACAGATGGACGGCTTGTTGAGGTGTCGCTCACGCAACGCGGTCGCCGTCTGATGACACGGCTTTTCCCCGCCTTCAACGCAACTGAGGCGGATTTGGTGAGCGAGATTGGCAAGCGTCGGCTTGGTGAGTTGACCGAAGGTTTGCGTGCACTCGTGCTCGCGACTGAACGCGAGTGAGCACTACCTAGGAGGGTTCGCTACGAACCGCGCACCCTCGTAATAAATGCGTCGACAATTCTCTGTTGGGCGTCGTCATCAGCAGCAATGTCTTCTGGGTGCCACTGCACGGCCACCAACTCAGGCCCTGCCACTGCGGCCTCGACAGTGCCATCATCAGCCCACGCAACGGCGGTCAAACCTTCGGCGAGTGTGTCGATGCGCTGGTGATGATGGCAGGACACATCAATCCGCTCGCTTGTCACGCCAATAAGTTCGTGCTCGGCTTTAACGTTGATGTGGTGACGTTGATGGCGGTGTGGGGCATCAAAGTGCTGCTCCAAGGTGCCCCCGAGCGCCACGTTCAGCACCTGAAATCCACGGCAGATGGCCAGCAATGGAACAGCACGTTCAACCGCCCACTGAATCATTGAGATGTCAGTGGCATCCTGCACTGCATTAACGCCGTAGACCTCTGGATGAACGTCAGTTGCACCAAAGCAGGCAGGGTCAACATCCCCACCACCTGGCATGAGAATGCCGTCCACCCCGGTCAGTCGGGAACTCCAGTCCTTGCCATCCGGACTATCCACGGGAAGCAACGTCACTGGGTCGCCGCCGGCTCTCCAAATGGTTTCGGCCAACGGGCGCGAGATGACGACACCGGGGTGCCGCAGCACATCCACCTTGGCAGCGAAGCGACCAAGTACGGCGATTCGGGGACGCATGGGGGCAGCGTAATCCAGGGAAATTCGTTAGGGTACGAATGACTTTAGAACTGCAATCCACGCTTGCTGAGGCAGGCTCTGGACGGAGGATTCATGACCACCGTCACCGTCGCTGGCGTTGAGGTTGACACCCGGCACTTCATTGGCGGCCAACGCGTGTCATCTGCTGAGACATTCGCTGACCACTCCCCAATTGACGGCGCTCACTTAGCGGATATCGCGCGCGGTGGTCGCAACGAGGTTGATGCCGCAGTTACGGCCGCTCGGGCTGCGTTTCCCGGATGGGCTGCGACGACACCAGCACAGCGTGCGGAAATCATGCATCGGATTGCCGACATTGTTGAACGTCGTCTTGAGGAACTGGCCATTGTTGAGACCACGGATAACGGTGCGCTACTGCGTTCTCACCGACGCGGCGTGATGCCACGCGTCGCACACAACTTCCGGTTCTTCGCTGACTACCTCATCAACGACCTTCACCACGAACCATTCGAAACTCGTGGTCACACCAACATTGTTTCCTGGGACCCAGCGGGCGTGACCGCGCTCATCACTCCGTGGAATGCGCCACTGATGCTCGCAACATGGAAGATTGCCCCGGCTCTGGCAAGTGGTGACACTGTGATTCTCAAACCAGCGGAGTGGACACCGCTGACCGCTTCCATCTTTGCCGACATCACGGTTGAAGCAGGGCTACCAGCTGGCGTTTTCAACCTTGTGCAGGGCTATGGCGAAGAAGCCGGTGCTGCACTTGTGGCGCACTCAGGGATTTCCCGAATTTCCTTCACTGGCTCTGTTCCAACAGCGAAACTTGTTGCGCGCGCCGCCGCAGAGAACCTGACGCCCTGCTCATTTGAGCTTGGGGGCAAGAGCCCCACAATCATTTTTGACGATTCGGACTTGGATCTTGCCGTCACACTTGCAACGGAGCAGTACGACAACGCCGGCCAAGTGTGCTTGGCAGGCACACGACTGCTAGTGCACGAAACCATTGCGCCACAGTTCAAGGAAGCATTCGCTGAGCGAGTCAGCCGCATCAAGCAAGGCGATCCACGCGATGAAGCAACGGACATGGGTCCGCAAATTCACCCTGAACACTTGGAACGCATTGATGGATTTGTGCAGCGTGCTCGCGAATCCGGAGCCGACATCGTCTTCGGTGGTAACCGCGCGGGTGCAGACAACCTGTACTACCAGCCGACACTGATTCATCCCCGCACTCCCTCCGATGAGATTGTGTGTGAAGAAGTCTTTGGCCCAGTGTTGACCATGCAAACTTTCAGCAGCGATGAAGAGGCGGTGCACATGGCCAACGGCACTGAGTTTGGTTTGGCAGCCGTCGTTGCAACCGGTGACCGTGCGCGTGCTGAACGCGTAACGAAGCAACTTGTCGCCGGCACCATTTGGGTCAACTGCTTCTTTGTTCGTGATTTGCGTGCACCTTTCGGCGGCTCTCGTAAGTCTGGAGTCGGTCGCGAAGGTGGCACTTGGTCATTTGACTTCTATTCAGATGTCAAGAACACAGTGTTCTCACCAAACGGATGGAAGGACGGTGCCGCTCATGGGTGAAGTTGTCGGGGCAGGGCTGCTTGCACATGTGCCCACAATCATGCTGCCGCAGGAAATTCGGTATGAGCTAAATGAAGGCAAGGAAATCACTCTTGTCACGGGGCTAAACCAACTGCGCAAGGACGTTTTTGAGACCTTGGATTACGACACTGTGGTGGTGCTGGACTCACACTGGGCCACCACGGTCGAATGGGTTGTGACGTCACATGACCGTCGACACGGATTGTTCACATCAGAAGAACTGCCGCGCGGCATGAAGCAAATCCCTTTTGACTTCGCCGGAGACCCCGAACTCGCTAACACACTTGGAAACCTTGGCGAGAAACATGGAACGTGGATTACGCCAATCGACGACCCGTACTTGCCAATCTATTACGCAACCATCAA
>RGCY01000200.1 GCA_009918865.1 Actinomycetota bacterium | reverse complement strand
TTGGCAGCGCCGGTTCGCCAACGTCAGTCGCGAGTGCACAACCTGCGCCATCTCGTGGTGTGGGTGTCATCGTCGATGAAGACGATGCTGCTATCTCTGCGCTCGTGGATTTCCTTGCCGAACGTAGGTTGGTGTGACATGGCAAATGTGATTGTGCTTGCGGAGCGCGCTGACGGTGCGCTAACGAAAACCACGCTGGAAATGCTCACGCTGGCGCGAAGCATCGGCACTCCGGTCGCAGTCCTCACTGGGGAAGGTGCGGATGCGCATGCCGCTCGTGCAACCGAGTTCGGCGCCGAGAGCATCGTGCTTGATTCCAGCGCGCAGAGCGAACCCGTGGGTCGCGACGTTGATGTGCTCGCCGCCGCGGTCGCGCACTTCAACTCATCGTTGGTGCTCGTCGCAGCGAGTGCTGCAGGTAAGGAAACTGCTGGACGGCTTGCCATCCGCACCGGCGGTGGTGTTGTCACAGACGCAGTTCGCGTGAATCCCGATGGTGGCGTTGTCCAGCCCATTTTTGGTGGTGCGATGACGGTCACCACCCACGTGAAAGGCGTGGCAGTTGTTGCAATTCGCCCATCAAGCATCGCTGCCGAACCATCAGCCGGTGCCGGCACAATCGTGACTCTCGACGTGCCCACATCAGAACGCCGTCGCGCTCGCATTACCGCAACAGTCCCCGGCCAGCGTTCAACCCGGCCTGATTTGGCAGCTGCTGACGTGGTGGTCTCAGGCGGACGCGGTATGGGTTCGGCAGCCGGATTTGCGCTAGTGGAGCAACTCGCAGACACCCTCAAAGGCGCAGTTGGCGCATCGCGCGCTGCAACCGACGCGGGTTGGTACCCACACCGCTTCCAAGTGGGTCAAACGGGCACGACCGTTTCCCCTCAGCTCTACCTGGCATTGGGCATCTCCGGAGCCATTCAGCATCGTGCGGGAATGCAAACGGCCAAGACCGTCGTGGTGATTAACAAGGACCGCGAAGCCCCGTTGTTTGAACTTGCAGATTTCGGCATCGTGGGCGATGTGAGCACTATCGTTCCAGCCCTCATTGCCGAAATCACCCGCCGCCGCGCCTGATCTGCGCAACCACTGAGGTGGTTTCCTACGATTAGGGCTGTGCCGGCCTACCTTGACCACGCCGCCACGACGCCGATGTCACCATCTGCGTTGGCGGCGATGACTGCGGAACTTGCAGAAGTCGGTAACCCTTCATCACTTCACGCGGCGGGGCGCCGCGCGCGCAAGGTGGTTGAACAAGCGCGCGAGCAGATTGCCCAGGCTCTCGGCGCGCAACCGGTGGATGTCATCTTCACTTCCGGTGGCACTGAAGCCGACAACTTGGCAGTTCTCGGTCTTTACCGCGCCCGCCGTGCATCCGACCCCACCCGCACGCATGTCATCGCGAGTGCGATTGAACACCACGCAGTGCTCGACCCGGTGCAGGCACTTGCTGACCGGGAGGGCGCAACAGTGCATTGGTTGCGAGTGAACCGCTGCGGTCAAGTTGACGTTGAACACTTGCAGTCACTTCTCAGCGAATGGGCCGCGCAAATTGCCTTCGTAGCAGTGATGTCAGCGAACAATGAAGTCGGCACTCGTCAGCCGATTGCGGATGTGGTTGCCGCATGCGCGCCGTTGGGTATTCCAGTGCACTGCGACGCTGTCCAGTCAGTTGCGTGGGAGCCGTTCAACTTTCGGGCAAGTGGTCTTGCCAGTGCCGCCGTCACTGCCCACAAGGTGGGCGGACCGCACGGCATAGGAGCCTTGCTGCTTGCTCGTGGAGTTGAGATTGAACCCATCACTTTCGGAGGCGGTCAGGAAGCCAAGTTGCGTTCGGGCACGTTGGATGCCCCCGCAGCAAGCGCCTTCGCGGCCGCTCTCACTGAGACTGTTCGCGAGCAGCAGACCCGCTCTGCGCGCGTGCGAGCCTTGCGCGAGCAACTTGTGGCGGCGGTGCGCGAAAGCGCGCCCGATGCTGTGCTCAATGGATGTGATGATTGCCTACCGTCAATCGCACACTTTTCATTCCCAGGGTGTGAAGGCGATGCGCTGCTGATGTTGTTGGACTCAGCGGAAGTGCAGTGTTCAACCGGGTCGGCGTGCACTGCAGGTGTTCCCGTGCAGCC
>RGCY01000199.1 GCA_009918865.1 Actinomycetota bacterium | reverse complement strand
TCTTTCAATAGCATTCCTGCGATATTGTTTGTTATATTGAGTTTCCTATCACTGGCGCGCAAATGTATGGAAACATATTCGGAGGGTATCTCGCATGTATGGACTTTGTCCTTATACGCCTCTAAGACAGCAGGCTTCAAACGAAGGCGTCCAAGAACATCGAGCGCATTGTCGCCGGTCATCACCATGACCCCCACTCCATTCTTGGCGCTCATGTCACCGCGTATGGGCTCGTGATTCGAGTCCTACGCCCATTCGCAACAACCGTCACCCTGCACACCAGCACCGGCGATGTGCCGATGACGCACGAGCATGAAGGTGTGTGGGTAGCACACTTTCCTGAGCTCAAAGACATCGTTGACTACCGACTTGCTGTTTCGTATGACGGGGATGCAATCCCCGCGGACGATCCGTATCACTACCTTCCAAGCATCGGCGAAATGGACCTTCACCTCATCCGCGAAGGTCGCCATGAACTTCTATGGGAAGTGATGGGCGCCCATGTCCGCTCTTACTCAACCGAACTTGGCACTGTCACCGGAGTGGCATTCACAGTGTGGGCACCAAATGCCCGCGGTGTGCGTGTGGTTGGTGATTTCAATGGCTGGGACGGCCGCTCCACACCAATGCGTTCACTCGGATCTAGTGGGATCTGGGAGTTGTTCATTCCACACGTGAATGAAGGCGTGCGCTACAAGTTTGAAATTGTCGGGCCCGATGGTGTTCACCGCACTAAAGCAGACCCCTTCGCGCAACGCACTGAAGTGCCCCCGAGCACCGCATCGATTGTGTGGCAAAGCCGCTACAAGTGGAACGACGCTGAGTGGATGATGCAGCGCAACGCTCACAACCCTCACACCGGTCCGATGAGCACCTACGAAGTCCACCTTGGTTCCTGGCGCCCGGGTTTGTCGTATCAAGACCTTGCACGCGACCTGGTTGCGTATGTCACCGAGCACGGGTTCACACATGTTGAGTTGCTGCCGGTCATGGAACACCCATACGCACCTTCGTGGGGTTATCAGGTCACTGGCTATTGGGCTCCCACATCGCGCTTCGGCAATCCCGATGACTTCAAGTATTTGGTTGACTGCCTACATCGAGCCGGAATTGGAGTGATTCTTGACTGGGTGCCGGCTCACTTCCCGAAAGACGAATGGGCACTCGCTCGTTTTGATGGCACACCGTTGTTTGAACACCCGGATCCACGCAAAGGCGAGCACCCTGACTGGGGAACCTACGTGTTCGACTTCGGTCGCAATGAAGTGCGCAACTTCCTTGTCGCGAATGCCGTCTATTGGTGCCAAGAGTTCCACGCAGATGGTTTGCGAGTAGATGCCGTCGCATCAATGCTCTATCTCGACTACAGCCGTGAAAACGGTGAGTGGGTGCCCAATGAGTTTGGTGGCCGCGAGAATCTCGATGCCGTGAAGTTCCTGCAAGAGATGAACGCAACTGTCTATCGCCGCTGCCCAGGTGTGGTGACCATCGCTGAAGAGTCAACATCGTGGCCGGGCGTGACCAAACCGACCGATGCAGGCGGGCTTGGTTTTGGCATGAAGTGGAACATGGGTTGGATGCATGACACACTCGAATACATCAAGCACGAACCCATCCACCGAAAGTTCCATCACAACGAACTGACGTTCGCACTCGTGTATCAATGGAGTGAAAACTTCCTGCTACCCATCAGTCACGATGAAGTTGTGCATGGCAAAGGTTCGCTGGTCGAGCGCTCTCCCGGGGACTACTGGCAAAAGCAAGCCGCGCTGCGGGCTTATCTCGGATTCATGTGGGCACACCCCGGCAAGAAGTTGCTGTTCATGGGTAGTGAGTTCGGTCAGTGGAGTGAGTGGTCGGCCGAGCGTGGTCTGGATTGGTGGTTAGCGAATTGGGATGACCACAAAGGCATCGCACGTTGTGTGCGCGACATAAACGCGCTCTACAAGTCCACGCCGGCTTTGTGGGACCTTGACTTCTCCCCCGAAGGTTTCGAATGGATTGTCTCTGACGCTGCGGAAGACAACACTGTCGCGTGGCTGCGTAAGGACTCATCGGGTGGAATGATTGCAGCAGTGTCCAACTTCTCCCCCGTGGTTCGTGAGGGCTACCGCATCGGCTTGCCTCACAC
>RGCY01000198.1 GCA_009918865.1 Actinomycetota bacterium | reverse complement strand
CCGATTGTTGCGACATTGCTGGTCACAACGCGGCTTAACTCCGAACAAGCACAAGCCGCCGCCCTCTTGATGTTAGGCGCGCCAACACTCGTGTGGTTACTGCTGGCATCAATTCGCCTTTCTTTGACACCCCAGGCAGTTGCGATGGAGAAGGCTGGACCGGTTGTGGCACTTATGCGCTCATGGAACGTCACACGTGGGCGAGCCCTGCGCGTTGCTGCGGTCACGGTTGTCACAGGCCTGGTGGCGGCACTTGTCTCGGCTTTGGTGGCGGCACCAGTGACAACACTGGGCACCTTCGCATCCGCTGGTCAGAGCACACCTGGCACAGGCAAACTGCTGGCCGAGCACTTCCTAGCCACGGCAGTGTCCAGTTTTGTTGCATCGACGATGGCGGCTGTGGTGGCCGCATTGCTGTTCATAGACCTTCGCAGACCCGTGGCGCCGATGACACCGCCGATTGCGGACTAGTAGCGGTAGGCCTCGGGTTTATACGGACCCGCCACACTAACTCCCAAGTAGTCGGCTTGCTTTTGTGTGAGTTCAGTCAACGTCACGCCAAGTGCTGGTAGGTGTAGGCGCGCAACCATTTCATCGAGATCTTTCGGCAGTGTGGTGACGCCAGCGTATTGCTCAGATTTCGTGAACATTTCAATCTGAGCCAACACTTGGTTGGTGAAGGAAGTGCTCATCACAAATGATGGGTGACCAGTTGCGTTGCCAAGGTTCAGCAGTCGACCTTCACTTAAGACAATGATGCTGTGCCCATCGTCGAAAACATATTCATCGACCTGGGGCTTGATTCGACGGCGTTGAATGCCAGGAAGACTTGCCAGCCCAGCCATGTCGATTTCATTGTCAAAGTGTCCGATGTTTCCAACAATTGCTTGATGCTTCATCTGAGCCATGTGCTGTGCGGTGACCACATTCACGCAGCCAGTTGCAGTGATGATGATGTCTGCACGAGTGATGACTGACTCAAGAGTCGTGACTTCATAGCCATCCATGACTGCTTGCAGTGCACAGATGGGATCAACCTCTGTGACCACCACGCGCGCACCCTGGCCGCGCAGTGAATCCGCACAACCCTTGCCCACATCGCCGTAGCCACATACAACTGCCAATTTGCCACCGATGAGCACATCAGTTGCACGGTTGATGCCATCAATGAGTGAGTGGCGGCAGCCGTATTTGTTATCGAATTTACTCTTGGTTACCGAGTCGTTGACATTGATTGCCGGGAAAAGCAAAGTGCCTGCACGGTCCATTTCTACGAGTCTGTGGACACCAGTGGTGGTTTCTTCGGTGACGCCTTTGATGCCAGCGGCAACGCGTTGCCAGCGCGAAGCGTCATCAAGAAGTGATTCCCTGAGCAAGTCAAGGATGACGACGAACTCTTCACTGTCATCGACTGTGGCAGCAGGGACTTCGCCGGCACGCTCATATTCGGCACCCTTGTGCACGAGCAGGGTTGCGTCGCCACCGTCATCAAGCAACATGTTGGGTCCATCGCCATCCGGCCACAACAGTGCTGACTGGGTGCACCACCAGTACTCATGCAAAGTTTCTGATTTCCACGCAAACACTGGCACACCTTGGGGGTTCTCGGCGGTGCCTTGCGGGCCGACCACCACTGCAGCGGCAGCCTCATCTTGGGTGGAGAAGATGTTGCACGAAGCCCAACGCACCTGTGCCCCGAGATGCACCAAAGTCTCAATGAGGACTGCCGTTTGCACTGTCATGTGAAGACTGCCGGAAATCCGGGCCCCACGAAGTGGCTGCGACTCACCGTAGAGGCGACGCATGGCCATTAAACCGGGCATCTCATGCTCAGCAAGGCGGATTTGGTCACGACCCGCAGCAGCTAGGCCAAGGTCAGCAACCTTGTAGTCCCACCCGGCAGCCGTGGTGCTAGCAACAAAATCAAACATGGAAAGAGTTACGAAAATTAAGTCAGACTGTTAGAGGCGATATTTTGCCCTGCGTAATAAGCCCCACACAAGCAGATGCAGATTCGTATAAAAAATATCGTTTGGAGTTGGGGAACTCTTCCATCTGCGTACCCCATAGGTAGCACTCCCACTCCATACGCTTGTTCTCCCAGTGCCGCTGGTTCGCGGCATGGTTCTTC
>RGCY01000197.1 GCA_009918865.1 Actinomycetota bacterium | reverse complement strand
TGGTGAAAAGGTTTGCTGCATCATGAGGTCCGGCCGCGGCCTCAGGGTGGTACTGAACACTGAACGCCGGCGCGTCCAAACATCGCAAACCCTCAACAACGCCGTCGTTCACGCAGACGTGGCTGACTTCGACTCGACCGTAATCGGTGCCGATGATTTCTCCCACCGGTGCCGCAACTGCGAATCCGTGGTTGTGCGCACTGATGGCAATCGTTCCGGTTGCTAGGTCTTTCACCGGAATATTGATGCCGCGATGACCGTATTTCAGTTTGTAGGTGTCAAATCCCAATGCGCGGCCAAGAATCTGATTACCGAAGCAGATGCCGAACAGCGGCATCTTGCGCTCCAGCGCCGCCTGCACGAGTGCCACTGCTTCAGTGGCTGTCGCGGGGTCGCCAGGGCCATTTGAAAGAAACAGAGCGTCGTAGCCCCCGGAGAAGATTTCATTAGCGGTGGTCGTAGCGGGGAGCACATGCACGTCAAAACCCTGCTGCGCAAGCAACCTGGGTGTCATGGCCTTAATTCCCAGATCAATGGCAGCAACGGATGCAATCCGTGAGCCAACAGCCGGCACAACATAAGCCGATTCCACAGTGACCTGCTCGGCCAATGACGCGCCCACCATCTGAGCACTTGATCGCACCTGCTCGAGCATCTCTGCAGGGCTCAATGTTGCGTCATCGCCAGAAAAGATTCCCACTCGCATTGCACCACGTTCGCGCAGATGCCTGGTGAGTGCACGAGTGTCGATGCCACTGATGCCCACCACCCCCTGCTTAGCCAAATCAGTGTGCAAATCCGATTGCGCACGCCAAGAGGAAGTGATCCGACTTGGATCCCTCACGACATATCCGGCTACCCAAATCTGCCGGCTCTCTGGGTCTTCGTCATTCACTCCAGTGTTACCAATGTGCGGTGCAGTCATGACGACTACTTGCCGGTGATAGGACGGGTCAGTCAACGTCTCTTGGTAACCGGTCATTCCAGTGTTGAACACCGCTTCACCAAATGTGCGCCCGAGCGCGCCGTACGCATCGCCGTGGGCGGTGTAGCCATCTTCAAGAACCAGCACTGCGGCCGGTGGGTTAGCGCGGCTCATGCCTCGCTCCTCTCAGTTTGATGAGTGAGTCGGCCGTTGTGGAGTGTTGCAACAACCCTCACGGGCAGATTGCGACCGAGAAATGGTGTGTTGTTGCTTAGTGAGTGCAAAGCGTTCGAGTCGACCTGCCACCGAGCATGCGGATCGATGACGACGAGATTCGCAGGAGCATCGATTTCGATTTTCGGAGCAACCACGCCGCCAATGCGAGCCGGTGCCGTTGACATGATGTCTATCAAACGAGAATGCTTGATCAATCCGCTTTCAACCATGACCTGCCACACAATGGCGAATGCGGTTTCTAAACCAAGCATGCCCATCGCCGCAGCACTCCATGCGCATGACTTGTGTTCATCCTCATGTGGTGCGTGATCCGTTGCAACGGCGTCGATGGTGCCGTCGGCGAGCGCCTCACGCACCGCGTGCACATCGTGCGCGCTGCGCAATGGCGGATTGACTTTGAAGACAGGATCGCCTGAAAGAATCAGGTCATCGGTGAGCAGAAGGTGATGTGGCGTCACTTCCGCAGTCACATCAATCCCACGGGATTTTGCCCATCGCAGCACTTCCACCGTCTGAGCCGCAGACACATGACACACATGCAGGCGGGCTCCCGTGTCAGCGGCCAGCAGCACATCTCGCGCGACAATCGCAGACTCCGCGACAACCGGCCAACCTTTGAACCCCATTCGTTTGGCTGGTTCGCCTTCGTTGGCCTGTGCACCCGACGTGAGGTCAGGGTCCTGAGCGTGCTGAGCAATCACTCCCCCGAACTCAGCCACCGTGCGTAAAGCGGTTCGCATGAGATCTGCCCGAGACACGCAGTGGCCATCGTCACTGAAGACCATCGGAGCCGCCTCGGTGTCATGCATCGCGGCAATGGGAGCCAGTTCAGCGCCACCCAAACCTTTGGTGACCGCGCCGATGGGCCGAATATCAACCACGCCGAGTTCGCGACCACGGTTCCAAACCGCCATCACCTTCTCGGCTGTGTCAGTCACAGGCAGTGTGTTGGCCATCGCATGGATGACG
>RGCY01000196.1 GCA_009918865.1 Actinomycetota bacterium | reverse complement strand
CTATGCCTTCGTCACTCCAGTCAGTGCTGATGTGCGCTGCGCCGAGACCGCTAATGGCATCCGCAAAAGGCCCGGGTTTGCTGACCACAATCACTTCATGGTTAGCGGCATGCATTGCCCGCACTGAAGCCAACACGTGATGGTGCAGACCGCCCATAGGGGCGTTGAAAAAGATCGGAATGAGTATGCGCACCTGCGACTCCTCTCCTCACCGCCTAAGGGCAAGGTAGGCATCTAGGCTACGGCGTGAAAGCTCGCCCTTGTTGGGCTCGGCACGCCGTCGTCATCCGTGGGTCCCGGAGGTCTCATGAAGAGCCGCTTGCAGCAGGTGCTCCGCACTTCGGGTAAGCCCATGTTTCTGCTTGCCCGACGGCTCGTGCACACCCTCGGCTCGGGTGCATATGCAGTGTTCATGGCGGCCGCCTACAAACGCCAACGATTTGAGCGCACTGCAAGACTAGGCAACCGGGCGGCATCCCGGTTTGATCCGCTTGCCTCGACTGAAACCCTGCGTTCGCGTGCAGCAATGCAGATGGGTCAAACTGTCAATGCACTGGAATACGCAACGCGGGGGGCGATGGCATCGCCCAAGTCGTTGAGTGCTCGCGGCAACTTACTTGGGTTGGCGGGTCGGGTCGTGGAAACAGACCCACGCTGGCACCCAGTGGTCCCCACGTCCATGCCAGCACCCACGGAATCAGACCCAAGCACTGTTCTTTATGTCGCTAAGGAATCGATGCCTTGGCAGAACAACGGTTACTGCACACGATCACACGAAACATTGCTCGCCATCAGCAAGACCGGTCACACTCCGATTGCTATAACAATGCCGGGCTACCCAGAGAAAGGGGCCGCTGCGAGCAGCATTGTTGAAGGAATTGAATACCGCCACTTGCTACCCGGGTCCGAGTCAGTCCTGAAACTTCCTTATGACACCTATTTGCAGTTGAGTACCGACCTTTTCGCAGCACAAATGCAAGGCATACGGCCTGGGCTCATTCACGTTGGCTCTGGACACCGTGGCTACGAGACCGCCCTGATGGGCGCCGCACTTTCCCGCTGGGCACAAGTTCCGTGGGTGTATGAAGTGCGATCGTTCTTCGAAACGACCTGGACTTCTAATGAGCGCTACATGGAATCCAGCGAATACTTCGAGCGCCGCCTACAAAGCGAAACCCGCGCAATGAAGCAAGCGGATTTGGTCATCACATTGTCTGGCCCAATGCGCGATGTCATTATTGATGTGCACGGCATCAACCCTGACCGAGTAGTTCAACTTCCAAACGCAGTTGACCTCACCCGCTTCGAAGCTCGCGAGCGCGATGTCCAGCTTCGCACCAAGCTCGGCTTAGACGGCTGCTTCGTGCTGGGTTACGTCTCGAATCTTGACCACTTCCGTGAAGGCCAGGAAGTTCTGCTCAAGGGTGTTGCGTTGTTACGAAAGCGTGGTGTGAATGCAGCCGCGCTGTTGGTCGGAGATGGCCGCCGTCGCAGCGAACTTGAGGCGCTCGCACGAAAATTGGGTCTAGGTAAACATGCTGTCTTCACTGGCAACGTGCCGTTTGACCAAGTGGACGATTACTACGCTCAAATTGATTTGTTCGTTGTGCCACGCGTTAACGAGAGAGCTGGTCGACTCGTGAGCCCCATGAAACCTTTCGAGGCAATGGCCATGGGTGTCCCCATCATGGTCAGTGACTTACCCGCACTTCTTGAAATCGCCGAAGACAATCGCTGTGCCGTGTTCCGTCACGAGGATCCATCTCACCTCGCCGATGTGGCTGCCGCGCTCCACGCTAACCCTGGGCAACGAGAAGAATTAGTGAAACGTGCGCGCGCATGGGTCACCAGCGAACGCACATGGGATGCCAATGCACGCGTGATTGCCGCTGCGTATGAGCAGGCGCGAATCAACTTTCAGCAACGACGGAGATCATGATGTATCGCGACCTTTGGGGAACCTATCCACTTCATGCAGTGTCGGAAACGATGAACTCACTTGACCAGTTGGACTGGTCAAGTGCAAGCACACCGGGCGTGTGGGTCCACACTCCTGCTTTTATCAGGAATCCGTTTCAAGCGATGCTCACAAGCCGCATGCTTGAACATAATCTGTTGTCAGTTCCTAGCACCACCGTGGCAAACGCAGTTGAACTGCGCCGCAAGTTACCTGCTGAAATTCCCGTCGC
>RGCY01000195.1 GCA_009918865.1 Actinomycetota bacterium | reverse complement strand
AACAGTGCACCGGTCCTCAATGCGCGAATGCAAGTCTGCAGTGGCTTGCTCTGCGCGGTATTCGTTCACAAAACTCAAGCCGACGGACATCGCGATGATGCCGAGAATGATGCTCGCGTTTGTCCCTTCGCCAACAAAAAACGACACCATGCTCGCAATAGCTAACAGAATGAGCAACGGCGATCGAAATTGCCGCAACAACACCCGCGGCCAGTGCACAACGTAGGTGTGGACGATGTTGGGTCCGAACACATCTGAACGACGCGACACGTCATCTGTTGTCAAACCAGTTTCCTGGGTGCGCATCTGCTGCAGAACCGTGGGCACGTCCATGGCCGAGCACCCAGCGAGATTGGGTAGCTTCAACTCGCTGCCATGTGGGGTGTTTGGCGATGTGTGCATCTCAGGGAAATCCAATACTTCTGATGTCGCATCAGGTGTTGGAATCCGGAAGGATTGACCCATGCAGGTTGGTCGCGATGCCGATGGTGCTGCGGAATGTGCGCCGCACTCCCGGACTGCGCCTGGGCGTGTGAATCGCCGCTCACAGGCGCGATTGGGGTCACTCCTTGCTTCACGACTAGCACGGTTGCTGCTTGGTGGCGCACTAATCGGCGTCACGGCTGGATTGATGCCAGCGCAGGGGGTAGGCGCGGCGACCTCCGGGCTCACAACCGCAGCGCAATCGGTGGGGCGACCGCCTGCAGCTCCTATCTACCCAGACTGGTTTCGCGACGCGACGATTTATGAAGTGAACATTCGCCAATACACCAAGGCTGGAACCTTCAAGGCTTTCCAAACTCACCTGCCACGGCTGAAAGCGTTAGGTGTCAAGGTGTTGTGGCTGATGCCGATTCATCCCATCGGCGCTGAGAAACGGCTCGGCACTTTGGGTTCGTACTACTCAGTTCGTGACTACACGAAAGTGAACCCCGAGTTTGGCACGGCGAAAGATTTCAAGGCGCTCGTGGACGCTGCGCATAAACAAGGTTTCAAGGTCATTCTTGACTGGGTTGCCAACCACACCGCCTGGGATAACCCGTGGGTATCAACAAATCCAGACTGGTACACGAAGGATTCGCAGGGCAACATCGTCAGCCCTGATAGAACTGGCTGGTCCGATGTTGCGGATTTGAACTATTCATCCGCTGGCCTGCGCACGGCGATGAGTGATGCGATGGCGATGTGGGTTCGTGATTACGACATTGATGGTTTCCGATGTGATGTGGCAGGCATGGTGCCAACCGATTTTTGGGAGCAAGCAATGTCAAAGGTGCGTGCAATCAAGCCGGTGCTGATGCTTGCTGAGAATGAGTCCAATGCTGACTTGTTAGACAAGGCATTTCTTGTGAACTACAACTGGTCGCTGCTCAAAGAGTTCAACAAAGTTGGCTACGGCTGGACTCACAATTCCTACATTCAAGACCTCATGGCTCATCAGGCTGATGCGGCGGTATATCCAGACAACTCAATGCCGATGAACTTCCTAACTAACCACGACGAGAACTCCTGGAACGGCACGGAATATGAACGGCTCGGCTCGGCTGTGCCCGCGCTGACTGTGATGTCCTTTACCCTGCCCGGCGTCCCCTTGGTCTACACCGGTCAGGAAATCGCTCTGAAGAAGCGACTCAAGTTTTTCGATAAAGACGAAGTTGTCTGGCCGGCTAAGCCGACCAGTGTGGGCGTCGGTCAACTCATCACCAAACTTGTAGCCGCGAAGAAAGCTAATCCATCACTGTTCAATGGCAATCTCGGCGGCGCGTTGCTGTGGCTACCCAACGGTGGCTCAACCGATGTGTTCACCTACGCGCGTGTTTCCGGTTCAAATCGAACAATCGTGGTGACGAATCCAACCGACACTTCCGAACGAGTAACACTCTCGCTAGGAACACTGGCCGGCACCTTCAAACGCATGAGTGATGGTAAATCCGTCAAGTTGAGCGCGAAGCACATCTTGGATTTACCCGCCTACGGCTGGCAGGTCTTCACCACCAAATGATGGTGTCCCTGTGTTTGGGCGCGTGGGGCGACTGCGTTATTGGTGAGGCATGTGGCGCGTGGGCGAAAGACTCAGGTTCCTGCTTTTGCGAACTTCGCTCTCGCGTAGAGTGCGCGTGTCGGGTCGCTAGCTCAATGGTAGAGCTGCGGACTTTTAATCCGTAGGTTCGGGGTTCGAGCCCCCGGCGA
>RGCY01000194.1 GCA_009918865.1 Actinomycetota bacterium | reverse complement strand
TGAGCACGACACGTTACTGTTTACGACAGTGCACTTCCTCGCCGCTCACATGTGAGATGACGTTTATGCAGTTGTATGCGCAGCGCTATGCATTTGCAAGCATGACATGCACACGCCGTGACAGTGAATATACGTATAGGTGTAAAGTAACAAATTGGATGTTTTGCAACACGACTCCGGCGTCGGCTTCTGGATCACCTCCAAGGGTCAACTCCTGCTGGAAACAAAGAGACAAAGGGAAAAAATGGGAACGCGCCTGTGTTGCCATCTACGCGGAGCACGTTGCGCGAAGTCCCGGTCGTGGGCAGCGGCCTTCCGGAGTGGCGCCGCACCTGCCCAGAGCAGGCAACATGATGACATGCCGTGTGGTGCATATGTGGTGCCGAGCATGTGTCGTGCGCCGTGCTGTGGACCCTTGCGCCACTGCGATCGATCATGGCATTATCATGGCCACGCACATGATAACAGTTGCAATAATGAAGTATGGGCTGCGTGTACTGAGCGCCCGCTTTTGGCGTCAATCGCTGCCCAGCCCACCGGCCGCCTCGACCTCCACGGCGTCGGAGAAAGCGCTGGCAGAGCGCGACGGCTCGTCGCTGGCACTCGCCGATCCCCGGCCACCGCCACTGTTGGCAGGAGGGTCATCCAATGCACTTGAGTCATGACAACTGTCGCCGCCAGCGCTTGCCTTGGCCTGCCGCATGCAAATGACCGCCAGCAAGTCTGCGTTGCTCAGCAACTTGGCCTTTTCTTTGAGGCGCTTATTTTGCCTGGTGGCGTTGCGGAGTTGGCGCGTGAGCTCCTTCTTGCGCTTGCGCAGCTCTGCTGCGGCATCTTTCAAGCCCTGCACCGTCGAATTCGGGTCCACCACGTCCATGCTGTCCATCAAAGCCCCGATGGTTTCGCGGGCGACGCGGGGCCTCACTACGGCGTGGCATGCTCCCGACGAGGCAGCGTCTGCGGTGCTGATGGGAGACGTCGCAGTCGTGGCATCAACGATGGGCATGGCGGACTGGGCAAGGATCTCGGAGCGTGCTCGGCTGGGGGGGGCAGTGGCGGTGGCGCGGTCGAGCTGGACGCGGCTGTTCGGTTGCGGGGTCGTAGGCGACACAACCAGTCCTCTTCCGGCTCCGGCGTGTCTGTTGGATGCTGGCTGTCTAAACTCTCGCGCGTGCGCACGCCCTGCCGGGATGCCGCCGCCGCGTGGTGCGGGCGCAGTGCTGGAACCGACGGTTGCGAGGCCTGTGACGCGGAATGAGCGAACGTGTCGGCTGCCTCTGACCATGACTGTAGTATTCTTGCATCATAGGTGAGCCCCTTGGGCAGGACCAGCCGCACGTCATCCGCTGTGCAGGGGCTGCGCGTCTGAGCTTGGATTGCGGGCAAGTCCACAACTCTGCCAACCCTGTTGGACACTTCCGCCTGCCACTGGCCGTAGCCGTTGTGGTCGAACGCTGCCCCCCAGCGATTCCCTTGTAGCACCTGCAGCACTGCCTGGCACAGAAGCTTGACAAGCGTTAGCGTGTCGAGCGCATGCATACGTTGTCGAACCTGTTCCTCCGCAAAGAGATTACGCAGGCAATTCTTGTACTTGCGGAACACATGGGTGTCACAAGGTTGCAACAGCCACGTCATTCCCGTTGGCACGTAGCACAAGTACATGCGGTGCCTTCTGGCAGCGGCGCGGACCAGAGGATGCAAATGCACCGGGCAACAATCCAACAGCACGATGACGCGATGCGACGCGCGCACCTGCATGGTCGCCCGGGCCAGCCAGCCCAGTGCCGCGGCGAAGGTGGCAGCGTCCACCCAGCTTGATTTCGCGCGGCACACCCACACGTTGCTGGGCACGATAGCGGAGGCCGCTTCCAGCTGTGCTTTGGTTAGCGTGTGCTCATTGCATATGATGACCTGCGGCATGTGTGGCTGCAATGCAGTATCATCGCAGATGAACGCCACGTGAGTTAGCGTGCCTCGTTCTGCGGCCTTTTTCGTCAGCAGGACCGGATGATGTCTCCGAGCGGCACTCATGACAATACCTTTGCGCCCATGCGCATTCCGCTGTATGGCGGTCTCGTCCACGTTTACACGCAGCACCTGCAAACCGTCGTCTCGGGCCTGCTGCTCCAGTTGATTCCACCACTTCCACCCCGCCGTTACCTGTCAAGCGCCGAGCACCAGCGTTCCGCGGACGCAAAACGGGGCACCCGTTCACGGACC
>RGCY01000193.1 GCA_009918865.1 Actinomycetota bacterium | reverse complement strand
CGTGATGCCTATGTGGCCATGGCGCGGCTCACCGCAGATCGTGCGCTCGCAAGTGGTCGACTCTCTGCAGAACTTGCAGAACGCCTGCTCTCAGTGCTCGCATCATCTGATGCTCCCGGGGATGTGCAATGACTATTGCACTGCTGCGCTCGCGCGCTGAACTGGATGAAATATGTGCGCGCACGGAGCGCTCATCACGCGCCGTGGTGATGACCATGGGGGCACTGCATCAAGGGCATGCCGCACTCATTCGCGCTGCGCGAACTGACGTTGGTTCTGCCGGCACTGTTATCGCAACTGTGTATGTGAATCCACTGCAGTTCAACGACCAGGCGGATCTTGACCGCTACCCTCGCACTCTCGACGCAGATGTCGCGCTCGCCGCAGCAGCCGGTGCTGATGTGGTGTGGGCACCAAATGTTGAAGATGTGTTTCCCAACGGGCCAGAGCAGTTCACAACCGATGCATCCCAGTTCGAGACACCCTTCGGCTCACTGGCAGACATCCTTGAAGGCGCAGCACGTCCCGGTCACTTCACGGGCATGCTCACAGTGGTACGCGCCTTGCTCACCGCCACCGACCCGGCGCATGCGTTCTTCGGAGAGAAGGACTACCAGCAACTCGCACTCATTCGCCGCATGGTTTCTCAGTTGCATTGGCCAGTGTGTGTGGTGTCTGTTCCAACCGTGCGAGAAGCCGATGGACTTGCCTTATCAAGCCGCAACCAATTCCTGACCGCGGATGAGCGAACTCAAGCACGTGCTTTATCAACCGCGCTACGCACTGCGGCCGCAGCAGCTGACACAGCCGAGCACGCGGAAGCAATCGCACATGAAGTGCTGAACGCAGCACACCTTGCACCGGACTATGTGGCGGTGGTCGGTGAGAACTTTGCGGACGTTCCTCAATCCGGTGCAGCCCGCATGCTGCTCGCATGCAAAGTGGGGGATGTGCGCCTCATTGATAACGCGCCACTTGTTATTGGTCCGAAGGTGCAGCGCTGATGTCGTCACTGCCCATCGCGCCGCGCCTGCTGGCCCCACCACCAGGGTGGACCATCACTGCAGATGTCATCGTTGTCGGTTCAGGCGTTGCGGGGTTGAGTGCCGCATTGCATGCACGGCGCAGTGGCTACCGAGTGTGTGTTGTGACGAAAGCCGAAATAAGCGAGGGTTCCACACGCTGGGCACAAGGTGGCATTGCTGCTGCACTCGATCCAACTGATTCCCCGGCGGACCACTGGCGAGACACCATGGCCGCCGGTGGTGGCGTGTGCGACCCGGATGCGGTGTTCACGCTTGTGAGTGAAGGTCCGGCAGCAGTGCTGCGGCTTATTCGGCTCGGAGCACATTTCGATCACGACGACGATGGGCAACTCTCACTCACACGCGAAGGTGGTCACCACAAGCACCGCATCGCACACGCGGGGGGAGATGCAACGGGCGCTGAGGTTTCGCGCACGCTTGTTGAAGCGGTGCGCCACGATGAAGGAATTAACATCATTGAGCACGCGCTTGTCCTTGATTTACTTCTTGATGACACAGGTGCTGTGCAAGGTGTCACGCTGCACGTGATGGGCGAAGGTCTCATTGACGGCGTCGGCGCCGTGCTCGCACCTGCGGTTGTGCTCGCAACCGGAGGCATTGGTCAGGTGTACGCCCAAAGCACTAATCCCGCAGTTGCCACGGGAGATGGTGTTGCCGCTGCCCTGCGTGCTGGTGCTGATGTGGCAGACATGGAATTCGTGCAGTTCCACCCGACGGTGTTGTTCACCGGCACAGCATCGCGCGGTCAGTTGCCCTTGATTTCCGAAGCCGTACGCGGCGAAGGCGCCATCTTGCGCGACGATTCCGGTCACGCATTCATGGCGGATGTTCACCCGATGGCAGATCTCGCACCGCGCGATGTGGTCTCGCAAGCAATCGTGGCAACGATGAAACGCACTGGTGCGGCCAATGTGTGGCTTGATGCGCGCGGCTTTGGCGAAGAGTTTTGGCGGCAGCGTTTTCCATCAATCTTGCAATCATGTCGAGACCACGGAATTGACCCGGTGAAAGAACTCATACCCGTTGCACCTGCGCAACATTTCCATTCCGGTGGCGTGCGCACAGACCTCTGGGGTCGCACGAGTATCCCTGGGTTATTCGCCTGTGGTGAGTGCGCATGCACCGGTGTGCACGGTGCAAATCGCTTGGCCTCAAACTCGTTACTTGAAGGGTTGGTGCTCGCTGAACGCATCGGCCGCCTTCT
>RGCY01000192.1 GCA_009918865.1 Actinomycetota bacterium | reverse complement strand
CGAGCCGCCAGCAGAGTCTGCTCGGCGGAATCAAACGCATCCTCAGCATCCCGCAGCTCAGACTGCGTCGCCGCACCACGGCGACTCAACGCCCGCAACTCCTCCAGACGACGCTCTGCATTCGACAGCGTCACCTGCAATGCCTGCACTCGCGCCTGAGCCTCCTCGACGTCCTCCTTCCGAGGCGTCTGAAGCTCCGCCAGCTCTGCTGCACGCGCCGCCGTCAATGCCTCCTGCTCCTGCAACTCCAGATCCGTCGACTCCATCCGCAACTTCGAAAGTAAGGTCCCCGCCAATAGTATTAGCTCCACCGGTCGACAAGATATCCCCAGCCAAAACAATGGATCCACTGGAATTAAGAGAGATCTGGCCATTGGCATCCGACTTAACAGGGTTTTTTCCAGCAAACGTTACGGCCCCAGCATTGATGCCAATCTGACATTTATCACCTCCAGAGGTTGAAACCACTAACCCACCCAACGGCACAATACTACCAATGGCCCCATTGAAAATTACCTGCCCACCATCACCGATCGTGTTGACATAAAAAACACCCGCGGTGTCCACAAAATTAGCGTCTACCGTGCCACCAAAGTAGACGTCCGCCTGCGAAGTGATGAATGTATTCTCAAATATCCTAATATTCGCACTGTCAAATGTGACCGATCCAAGAGAGTAGATTGTCGGTCGAAGCAGGTTACCTTTGGTCGGCGTAAGATTAGGCACACTGAATGTGGCCGGCTGCCCAAAATCTATGCTGCCCCCCTCTTGCCGGAAGGAGAGAAGCGGCCCAAGGCTGAGATACTGTATTGTCGCTTGATCGGAAGTGATTGCCCGGGCCGTTCCCACAAAGGCTTCCGGCTGGAAGGCAGTCACACCACCATTGTTAATCAATAGTAGCTGTTCATGTAGTGTGGGAGCGATGTCTTTCGTCGAGGTAGCAGGATCGTCACCTACTGAAATAGAGCCGTCATTGATGGCTTGAAAAAAGTTGATTCCGTTGGCCGAGATCACTGTCAAACCCGTCTCCTGGAGATACCTGGCGTCATAGGCGTTAAGGGTTACCACGCCATCAAAGGTAACGGCGCCAGGACTTACCACCTTCGGGAAAAGCCGGCTGCTGGAATACGGAACGATAATACCAGCTGATACTTCCCCAGATCGAATATAACTTTGAGACCCCCCAGTATCGAATATTTGCCCGGTGAGAATCGTGGTGCCAAGCCCGCCGGCTAACTCAAACCCTGCCGTGGTTTTGATTCCATATAGGTCGAGTGTGGATAAGGCTGGGCCCACATTGCGCAAGGTGACCTTACCACTGGTACTCTCACCAGCAATTGCAGGACCAGGGTCTCCCACTGCCCCCTCCGCACCCGTGGCAACAGTAATCGTGACATCGCCACCTGTCTTGAAGGTCAAGGCAGCCGAATTAGCAGTCTGGAATGCTGGCAGCGTAATAACACCACCGCTTCCACGAGAGATGCCAGTGGAAGCGTTTAAGCTGACTTGGCCCGGTCCGACAAGCGTGGTGGCCGAGGAAACGTCAATATTTGCACTTATGGTAATTTTTCCCGATATGGAATTTAAGGCAACCGAGCTAGAGGAAGTGAGGTCTGAACCTAAAACGATATCTCCTGAGCCGGTCGTCGTTAATGAGATTTTTCCTGTTCCTGAGTTGATGGTGCCGCCAGACAACTTGATCGAACCTCCGCTACTGACGATGGCCACCACCCCGTCCTGGGTGGTAATGTTGCCGCCATAGGTGTTGTCCAATGCACTGGTCATAGAAACAGAAAGAGCATTACCTGCGCCGCTTGAAGTGATGTTCCCGTTTCCACCAATAGTTGAGACCGAATCAAGTGTAAGGGTCGCCGCAGTACCGTTCGTCTTGTTGATGGACGAAGAAACCGTGATCGCACCAGTGCCTGTGGCATTTGTTCCGCCACCGCTGACGGTTTTCACCGTAACGCTAGTCCCGGCATTCAATGCGGTATTGATCGTCGCCGCGCTGACTTGAGCTGGATCGGTCGATCCGGTCGCCACAAAAGGTGTGGTCGCCGAGATTCCGCTGTTGGTTGATCCGATGATGATATCGTAAGGGTCCAGAAGCCACTGCCCGGCTTTACCCTTGGGAGCTGAAGCATCGACGGTACCAAAGGCCCGCAGATTCTGGTGGCTGGAAGTTTCCACAAACCCACCGTTGCCTTCCCCGATCATGGACTGCGCAACACTGGTCTGTGTGAGCGTCTCCGCAGACTCGTCCACCTTGTACACCGTGAT
>RGCY01000191.1 GCA_009918865.1 Actinomycetota bacterium | reverse complement strand
ACGGCCCGGCCGAAGGCGATGCAGTTGCAGATTTTGAGCGCATTGGCTGGCCCGGGGAGTACCCGTTCACGCGCGGTATTCACTCCACCGGTTACCGCGGCAAACCGTGGACCATTCGTCAATTCGCCGGCTTCGGTGATGCTGCAGCAACCAATGCGCGTTTCCACCAAATCCTCTCTGGCGGCGGAGACGGTTTGAGCGTGGCTTTCGATATGCCGACGCTCATGGGGATTGATTCCGATGCACCTTTGGCACTCGGCGAGGTAGGTCACTGCGGCGTTGCCATCGATTCAGCTGCGGACATGGAACGTCTGTTCCACGGTATCCGCCTTGACGACGTCACTACCTCGATGACCATTAATGGCCCCGCTGTTGCGGTCTTTTGCATGTATGTGGTCGCAGCTGAGCGTCAGGGTTGTGACATCAGCGCCCTCAATGGGACCTTGCAGACCGACATCTTGAAGGAATACATCGCGCAGAAGGAATGGATTTTCCCACCCGAGCCGCACCTGCGACTCATCGGTGACTTAATGGCGTGGTGTGCGCAGAACACTCCAAAGTACAAGCCGCTTTCGGTCTCGGGCTACCACATTCGCGAAGCCGGTGCGAACGCTGCACAGGAATTGGCGTACACCCTTGCTGACGGTTTTGCTTACGTCGAACTTGGCTTACAACGCGGACTCACCATTGACCAGGCCGCGTACGCATTGTCGTTCTTCTTCGATGCGCACGTTGACTTCTTCGAAGAAATCGGAAAGTTCCGCGCTGCGCGCCGCATCTGGGCGCGGTGGATGCGCGATCGGTATGGGGCGACATCCGCGAAGGCGCAGTGGCTGCGATTCCATACTCAGACCGCCGGTGTGTCGCTCACGGCACAGCAGCCGGATAACAATGTTGTGCGAACCGCAATTGAAGCGCTGGCTGCGGTGCTCGGCGGAACTCAGTCCCTACACACCAATGCACTGGACGAAGTGTTGGCACTACCAACGGACCGCGCGGCGCAGATTGCCCTGCGCACGCAGCAGGTCATTCTTGAAGAAACTGGCGTTGCCGATGTGATTGATCCGCTTGGTGGCTCGTGGTTCGTTGAGGCCGTCACTGATCGCATTGAAAAGCAGGCTGAAGAAATCTTTGCTCACATTGACGCGTTGGGTGACGGGTCAATGCTCAAAGGTGTGCTGCGTGGAATTGATGACGGCTACTTTGTTTCAAACATCGCTGACTCCGCCTTCGAACAGCAAAAGGTGATTGAGTCGGGTGAGCGCATCATCGTTGGCGTGAACGGTTACGAGGATGCAGTCGATGCACCTCTTGAAATCTTGCGCATCTCGCATGAAGTGGAACAGGGTCAAGTCGCAGCGCTGCAGTCGCGCCGCGCGGTTCGCGATGAATCCGCGGTGTCCGCCGCTCTCGCACGCCTGACCGCAGCGGTGGCATCGGATGAGAACGTGGTGCCAGCAGTGCTCGATGCCTGCCGAGTCGAAGCAACGCTCGGTGAGATTTCAGATGTGATGCGGGCGCAGTTCGGCATCTACCGCGAGCCAGCACGTCTCTGACTTTAAGGATTCAACCACTGTGAACACCCAGATGCCCAAGTTGCCGATGCGCGGTGCGATTGACTTAGGTGCTTTAGCAGCGGCTCGCAAGGCAGAGGCCGAGTCAGCTGCACGCGCTGCAAGCGGTGCGCCATCACCTGTCTTCGACGCAACGGATGCAAACTTCCAATCGCTGGTGCTTGAGAAGTCGATGACGAATCCGGTCGTCGTGGATTTGTGGGCAACATGGTGCCAGCCCTGCAAAACATTGTCGCCCATTCTTGAACGCGTTACCGAGTCCTACGACGGTGCTGTGTTTCTCGCGAAAGTGGATGTGGATGCCAACCCTGCACTTTCACAGGCATTTCAAGTGCAGTCCATTCCGGCGGTGTTCGTTGTGTTGGCTGGTCAGGTCATGCCGCTGTTCCAAGGCGCTGTTCCGGAACCGCAGGTTAAACAGGTCTACGAGCAGGTCCTGCAGATTGCACGCCAACAGGGCATGCCGTGCCCAACATTTGCCCAAGCCGGCGCGCCTGCAGATGTGAGCATGCCTAGTGATAGCAGCGAACTTGATGCAGAGGTGCACGACACTGCTGATGCCGACGCAGACGGAGATCAGGATCTTTTTCTGGGTCACCTCGGAAATCAGACGGCAGGCGGCCTCCGGGCCTCCGTGCATTTTTACAGGAATACCGGATCGGGCCTGAACCCCATCTTCGAACTGGAGAATCGTGCTGTCCGAAGG
>RGCY01000020.1 GCA_009918865.1 Actinomycetota bacterium | reverse complement strand
TCGATCATCGCTACCCCGATGCGGTCTTTGACGCTGTTTGCAGGGTTGTAGAACTCGAGTTTCGCGGCCACTGTTGCTGGTGCACCGTCCATGATTCGGTTGATTCGCACTAGTGGTGTGCGACCAACGAGTTCAGTAACGTCGTTGTGAATCTTCATCGTGCTTTCCTTTCGTTGTCCCAGCAGAAGTTGGGAATCTCTCTTGATCAAATCCGACCATCGTGGTGAACATGTCGTGCCTTGCCAGAAACCTCAGAGGCGTTGCACTCGGCTCTGCGTTGCCTCGTTCCGGCAACTCGTGTGAAGTGGTCTACAAGCGAGATAGTTCGCAGACCCTTGCGTAAGAGTGATTCAGGTGTCGTGGAGCACACTTGAAATAGTGCTGAATATCAGCGACAGGTGGTGCGGAAATCGGTGAACTGCCCTGCGCTCGGGCGGCACCTGTGAGTTAGAGACAACACCGCATGCGCGTTGCTCGACCAAAATCGATGTGACGCCGCTTGGTCAGACCACTGCCTTGACAGATGAAGCAACGACAGCGGCGCATGACCCGAAGATATCAGCGTCATCGGGTGTTAGCGATTCGTGTGGTCTGCCGAATGACTATTGCACTGTGTTTGCATTTGACATCGCGTGCTGTCAACAGTGCCGCGGATATTGTCGTCGCGTCTCGCATGTTGACGTTCAACTCAACACAGCAGCTCGTGAATAGCATTCAAGGAAAACAAAAACTCGGGGCCGCACATGGCGACCCCGAGTTTTCGAAAGTAGCGGGGACAGGATTTGAACCTGCGACCTCTGGGTTATGAGCCCAGCGAGCTACCGAGCTGCTCCACCCCGCGTCGGTGAACACAAGGATACGAGGAACACTTATGTGTCTAAGCGCCGCGCGTTGTTCCCGGTAGTTTTGCTCGCGCTGCTTGCGCACGCTTAATCGCTGCAGCAAGCCGACGCTGTTGCACGCCGTACTCCGCAAAGTCACCCTTTGCTAGCGCGGCTTGACCAGCGTCATAGGCCGCCTGTGCGTCGTTGAGTGCCTTCGCAAGTGCCGTCGCGGGATCTGTCGTGCTCGGTGTCGGGGGCTTGTTGGGCGTAGTCGGCGTGACCGGAGTCGGCGCAGCCTCGGCACCCTCGAAGACGACTGCAAGCGCTTGACTCAGAGTGTCTTCAAACGCCACCTTTGTGCCATAAGACACAAGCACCTTTCGATACACCGGGAAGCCGTTGCCTTTGCTCGCTCGCACATACACCGGTTCCACGTAGAGCACTCCCCCACCCACGGGAAGACTCAACAGGTTACCCAGGTCGACCTGTGAACCACCGGCTCGAAGCAATGACAACTTCGTCGAAACCGTGGGATCGGATTCAAAGTTGTTGTATGCCTGGGTTGGGCCAGGAATCGTCGTTGACCGTGGTAACTGCAAAACTCGCATCGTTCCGTAGTCAGGACCCGGTGTCGAGTTGACTGCCATAAACGCTGCGAGCGTCGGACGCTGATTTGGCGCAAATGTGGTGGTCAGAGAGAACTGCGCTTGCTTCTGACCCGGCATGCGCACTGTCAGGTAGTACGGCGGCTGCGCTTGCTGACTGTTCTCCTTAGTCGGGTCATTCGGAATCACCCAGAAGTCCTGACCGCCGTAGAACGCCGCCGGGTCAGTGACGTGGAAGCGCGCAAGCACTTCACGTTGCACCTTGAACATGTCTTCGGGGTAGCGCACATGCGACACCAATTGCACGGCCATGTCGTTCTTGGACTTGACAATTCCTGGGAACACACCGCGCCACGCCTTCAGCAACGGGTCTTTGTCATCCCAGGAATACAGCGTCACCGTGCCGTCGTAGGCATCCACAGTTGCCTTGACCGAATTGCGAATGTAATTGACCTTCGGCTGCACAAATCCGAACTGCCCGCCTGAGTTCAGCGAATCAGCCGTGGCTTCACCGAATGCGGTCTTCGCGGCATAGGGGAAGTTGGCTGACGTGGTGTAACCATCCAAAATCCAAGTGATTCGACCGTTCACAACCGCCGGGTACGGGTCGGAATCCAACTGCAACCACGGCGCCACCTTGCGCACTCGCTGTGCTGGTGTTCGATCCCAAAGAATCCGCGAATCCGAATTCACCAACTTTGAAAGCACGATGTTTGCGTCTTGATACTTGGCAGCAAACAGTAGTTTCTTCCACAGCGGACCAACTGACACGCCACCTTCGCCGGTGTAGGCGTAGTTCGCCTGACCAGTTGCGGTGGCATCAGTTGGATAGTCGAACTCCACTGGCTTGCCTTCGCTCTTTCCGCCAACAATGGAGTACGGCGGCGAGAACTCACCGAAGTAGACGCGCGGTTGCTTCACACCGAGTTTGCCTGATGGCGGCAGATTGCTCTCCACAAAGACCGGCTTGCCTTCAGCCTGGTCCGCGGTGTTGTCGTAAGCGCCAACCAGACCAAAGCCATGGGTGTAAACCACGTGGTCGTTTGCCCAGTTGCGCAGTGCCGGGTCTAGTCCAGACAAATTCACATCACGGACAGCGAGCAACACACCACGCTGCTTGCCATCAATCGTGTACCGGTCGATGTCGAGAAGGTCAGGGAATGCATAAAAGTTCTTGATGAGTTGCAGTTGCGAGAACGTGGTTGAGATGACATTCGGATCTAACAAACGCACGGCGTTCAACGTGCCGGTGTCTTCTGCAAGATTCGCCGCACTTGGATCACCCACGGCGCTGTAATCCTGCTTCTTTACATCTTCCAACCCATAGGCATACCTAGTCGCGTCAATATGGCGTTGAATATAAGGCGCTTCGCGAACAAGTTCACTCGGCTTCACTTGCAATTGCTGCACGACGGACGGGTAGACGCCACCAGCGAGCAAGGACACCCCAGCAAGCAATCCCAAACCCAGCAATGCAGTCCGCATTCCGCCACGGAAAGCTGCAACAAGGAACAGCACCGCCGACAACACCGCAACTCCCATCAAGATTTGCAGTGCCGGAATGCGCGCGTGCACATCGGTGTACTTCAGACCGGTGAGCAACTGACTGTCTTTGAGTGCCAACCCATACTGATCCAATCGGTAGGCCCCAGCCTTAATGAGTAAGCCCAAACCTGCGAGCAATGCGAACTGCCGCTGTGCTGCGAGCGCGACGCGGCGACCCGAGCCTGCCTGCAAAGTGATGGATCCCGCAACGTAATGCGTCACCACACTTGAAATGAGTGCTGCAACCACCAGCGACAGACCAAGGCTGAGGACAAAGCGCTGGAATGGATAAGAGAACATGTAATACGAAACATCCTTGCCGAACTGCGGATCTTTGACACCGAAGGATGTGCGATGCAAAAACAGTTGCACGGTCTGCCATTGTCCTGCGGCAGCTGAGCCAGCAAAGAAACCAAAAAACACGCTCGCACCAAGTGTGAGTTTGCGGCGCACCGGTTCGAGTGCTGTCCGGTAGCGGTCTGCAGGCGAAGGTGCTGCGGCAGTTGGCCGAGCACGCCAGGCAAGTGCAGAGGCAAAGAAGATGACGGCTGCGGTCACCAAACCAACAAGCAGAAATAAGCCCCATTTCGACAACAAAGTCTTCGTGAAGACTTCAGTTGCGCGCACGGATGAGAACCAGAGGTAGTCGGTTGCCATGGAGACCACCACCCCACCTAGGAGCAAGATGACAGCGACCACCGCAAGCGTCGGAACCCAGGCGCGGCTGCGCGCAGCATCACGACCACGAGATGGGGGAACTTGCGTCATTGTTGCTCCTTCTGACCGACACCTGCGCGGTCGCGGTGTTCATTGGCGTGAGTTGCGCCATCGCCTGATTGTGCTGTGTTTGCTTTAGCTGCGCGCGACGGAACACGAAGGTAAACCTGTGAGATGGCCCTGGCCGGCTTTGGTCACAGCAGTAACCGCTTCGGTGAGAGTTGAAACCTTCACCACGGTCATGCCTTTGGGGATGTGGCCCACAACTTCGTCACAATTCTCGGCCGGAGCCAGGAACACCGTCGCACCACTGCGTTGGGCCCCCACCATCTTTTGTGCGATGCCACCAATCGGTCCCACGTTTCCGCGAGTGTCGATGGTGCCGGTGCCGGCGATAAAGAGGCCACCGGTCATGGGTCCGGGGGTGAGTTTGTCAATCAACCCCAGCGCAAACATCATGCCGGCACTAGGGCCACCTACTGAACTGAGTTCAAATGTCACCGGAAATGGCGGCGTTGCCACAGTGCCAACTCCAACACCAATATAAGAACGCCCCGGATGTGCCGGGTGCTCACGCGTGGTGACGCTAACGGTTCGCTTGGCAGTGCCGGTGCGAACCAACACTGTGACCTTGCTGCCGATGGGTAGCGGTCGGATGGTTGTCAACACATCAGATGGAGTTGCAACCACTTTCGAATTGATGGAAACGATTTCATCCCCCGGATCGATGAGTTTCGCGGACGGACCATCGACACTCACTGTGCCAGCAACAACTCTGGTCTTGGTCGGAATCTTCAAGTACGCCATGGCTGCAGCAACTGCTTCACCCTGCGAGTCAGCGAACTGCTCCTTATGTTCTTGTCGCACCTGCTGGGCAGTGGCATCCGGTGGGAACAACACGGAACGCGGGACTACTTCCACATGTGGGTCAAACCAACCACGAATCGCAGTGAGTAAATCGAGCCCACCTTGCGGTCCACCAGTCTCACGAATCGTGACCAAATCAAGGTGGCCCGTCGTGGGGTAGGTCGTCTGCTTTGCAATCGTGACCAGCGGTGTTCCCGAGTAACTGCCAATCGTGTTGAACGTCGGACCCGGGGCAAGCGCAACAAAGGGAACTGGGATGAACGCAGCGACCGCTGCAAGCACAACCAAAAGCACAAAAGAAACCACAGCCTGTGTGCTACGTGGACTCAGCTCATCGTCGCTGCGGTCACCAGCAGGTGCGGAGCGCTCGTTCATGATTCGGAACCATCTGCGTCACTTCGGCGAGTGCTGTCCACACTGCGAACAGGCTTCACGGCGTTAACGCCAGATACTGGAGCCTCACCCCTGTGCCACGTTGCGCCGTCGTCAGCATGTACCCGCGCCATAGCACCACGAAATCGACTCAGTCTTTGCACAGTGACGACGGGGTCGCGGTGCAAAGATGCTCGTGAACGCCACAGCACCACCGACCACGCAGCCAACGTGGTCGTCAGAGGAACCGCCCACCACCACATCACTGCCATGTCCTCACTTTACGACCAGGTCGCCTGCCGTGCGGTGCGCGCGTAGGGTGAAGGCAGGGAACAACCACCGCGCCTTCGCTGTTGCACCTGATGCGCAGGACATAGCCGGCACCTGCGGAATCGGTGGCAATGTTCCACACATGCCAGGTCGCGGTGCCATTGAGGGAGATAAGGACGGAACATGACGTCACGCTTTGGCTTCACCGGGGGCGAGCCTGACGATGAGCGCAACGCACTCGCTGGATTGGGCGAGATGTTGCAGTCACTTGGTCGAATGCTCGCCCAGCCATCTGGTGCCCACAGTCTCACCGCAGCGTCCCTGCGCCAAGCAGCGTCCGCATCAATGCCATCACACCGCATAGTTGATGCGCGCATGGCGTCCGCTGTGGCGGCAGCAAGTGAACTGGCTGCACTCTGGTTGGACGCAGCGAGTGCACTCCCTGGTGCCAGCCCGAGTGTGAAGGCTTGGTCGCCGCAGGAGTGGCTGGAGGCAACCGCCGCGGGGTGGGTTGAGTTCGCGCGTCCACTAATTGACGCAGCAGCACGAGTGAACACGGAGATGTTTTCCAACTCCGGCGGTGAGCCTTCCGAACTTGCGGACGCGGTGCCTGCGATGCCCGTGATGCCCGAACAGATGATGGCGCTGCTACAACGTTTGGCCGCCGGAATGGCTGAGCAACAACTTGCCCAAGCCGTTTCTGAAGTTGCAGCACACACTTTGATGCTGCACGAAATCCCAGCAGATCTCGCGCAAGCATCAGCAGCAGTCCTACCCCACGCGATTGAACAAGATGCGGTGGCACTAGAACTACCGAAAGATCAAGCCTTGCTGTGGCATGTCGTCCGTGAATCAGCATTCGCCCGGCTCTTTGCGGCACATTCGTGGATTGGTAAATCTCTCGCCGATGCGACACATTCATACGCTGCTTCACTTCGACTAGACGGCGATGCATTGCGAAGTGCGGTATCCGAAATCAACCCAGCCGACCCAAGTTCCCTTCAAGGTTTGATGGCTTCAGGATTGTTTGAAGCGAAACCAACGAGCCAAGGCACACTGGCTCAAAGTCGAATCGCGACACTGTGGATTTTGCTTGAGTCGTGGGCAGATTGTGTTGTGGCTCGCGCATCTGAAGACCGGATTCCAACACTTGCTGCGCTGACCGAGGCACATCAACGTCGCCGTGCGGCGCTCACTCCCACGAGTTCGTTGCTGAGTTCACTACTAGCGATTGACGTGCCCGCAAAACGAGTGCGCGTTGCGCGTGGCATGTGGGACTACATCACGGATAAGCACGGCGCAGAGGTCCGTGACCGCCTTTGGTCTCACCCGGATCTCTTGCCAACAAGTGATGACCTCACCGACCCGACAGACTTCCTTGCCGCACTGGCCACTGAAGATTCAGCAACCCCCGAATCCATGTGACAACCCACGAGTTCGAAACGGGAAACTTAGCTCTGACCGAATAGATCCATTTGCTGCGCACTGATGTAGTCACTCTCGCCCTGCTGTGAACTCCACGTCACCCCATCAAGAAAACCACGGGCGCGGTCCCGTTCAGGGAACGCGGCCAACATTGCATCAAAGGCGGCGCCGTGATCAGTGTGAACGAGGTGCACAAGTTCATGCAGAATCACGTAATCAACAACATAGTCCGGCATCGCGCGCAAACGGTTAGACAGACGAATAGCACCGTCGTCCGCAACGCAAGTTCCCCATACTCGCACTTGCGCGCCAGTCCAGCGCACGCTCACTGCCTCCGGGTGACCAGGCGGCAACCAGCGGCGTGCTAGCTCGCGGGCCCGTTGCGCCAAGAGTTCATCAGTTGGGTATTTGCCTTGCGCCTGCGTGATGAGGCGACCTAGCAGTTGCTCCGCCAAAGGCAAGAGTTCATCGCCTCGGATGCGCACCGGCGCACTTATGACAACCACACCTGATTCGCGAAATGCGGAAACCGTCGTGCGACGGCGGGCGGATAGACGCAGTTGCACATCGGGTACACCCATGCTCGCGGCAAGTTCCTGAACTTGCACCTGCAACGACTTGCCCACGCCCGGCACGGTAGCCGTTTCAAGAGCATCTGACTGCGCGCGCCACCACGATGGATTCCCTAGGAAGGAGTGCTGTCCGACACCTTGTGAAACTGAGCATTGACCAGCACCCCACGCCTGCCCTAACCTCTGCGCCCGAGAAGCCCCGGGAAAACGCGCGGTCCGTACGCAAGGGGAAGGCGAATGGACTGCGGCGCGCCTCTGGGGCTTCTCCCTTGTGCCAGCAGCGACGACGCAAGTTGGCTCGTTGCCGCGTTTTCAGCAACGGACGCGTGCACCTGCCACGCAGGACTCGCGCATGTCCCGGCAGCGCGCGAGCCCACACCTAGGCTGATGTCGCACAGAGTTGCGTCACGAGACGAAGAATCCGGGCAATTCGGACTTTTCTCATGCTGACCCAGAAAAATCCGGGCAAACCCTGCCCCGACACGCCCACAGGACCGGGGATTTGAGCCGGCACTGCGCCTATCTGGGCTACCGTGGCTGCGCCGGGTAGCCCGGGCTGGCGCTTCAGCTCTGACGGTACCCGCGCAGGCGAAGGGCAGCCTTCGACCTCAGGACCGACGAGAAGGGGCCCGCAATGGCCGAGACCTACAACGGCGACATCTACTGCCTGAAGTGCAAGGGCTTCAAGCAGGTGTCCGGCGAAATCTTCATCAACGAAAAGGGCCGTCGTGCTGCCCGTGCGACCTGCCCGGACTGCAACAAGCCGATCAACAAGTTCCTGCCCAAGGCGTAAGCACCACCACGCCTACCGAGAGGAACCCGGTTGCCAACACGGCAACCGGGTTCCTCTCTTTTTGACCCACACGTAGCACAGCGTCCGTGTGGAACGTCTGCACTTTCCACATGACGGTCGTTGCAGCGTGCGCACATGTCCAGCACATCACCTCGGCGCGGTTCCCACACTCCCGCGCAACCAAATCAACCCACGCCGCACCCAGGTGCGCTCACTGAACTGACGGCCGCCACAGGCGTCACCACCTCACGCGTGCACATCGACGACGAACCACAGGTCACTCCACCGGCACAACCAACTCTGCGCCCCGGCACCGAATTGCGCTGGCGCGCCGACGGCGATGTGCTCATTGGTAGTCGCCCAGGCGCACTGCTGCACGGCGCAACTGCGGATCTCATCGGGGTTGTCCGCGCACTAAGTAGCGTGGACGGCACCCGAGCATGGTCGCAAGTGGTGTCTGATGCCTTACCCGAACCGCTTCTGCTCGACCTCGTGAACGCGGGTTGCATCGTTGATGATGTAGGTAGCACCGTGAGAATTACAGCGGTTGGCCTGGATGCTGCTCGGGCCAGAGTTGTTGATGGCGACGCAGATAACGCGGCACAAGTGTCAGCAGCACGTCGCTCGCACACACTTGCCGTGCGAGCACCAGAACCCATTGGTTCGGCACTTTTGCAGGCGCTCACAACAGCAGGCATCCGCACAGCGAATAGTGCTGCATCTGCTCAGCACACGTCTTTCGGTATCCATGTGCACCTTGCAGATGGCAGCGAGCCTCGCATCGACCCACACGCCTGTGACAGCTGGTTGCGCGCGAACATCCCCCACATCTCCGTCAGTGTCGCTGGCACGCGCATCCGAGCTAGCCACATCGTGGTTCCCGGACTGACTGCATGCCTGTACTGCCACGCTCTCGCGGTTGACGATGTCGACAACACTCAGTTGGCGAGGCAATCAACACTCCATGCAGTCCAGATACCAGTTCGACATCGCATGGCACTGAGTCCAGATGCCGCGGCGATGTGCGTAGGGCTTGTTCTCGGTCGGACGCTTGCGTTCCTTGACGGTCTGCGAGAACGAGTGATGAATGAGGTGGTGCTTGACACGACCGGTCGTTGCGAAATCTCCGTGCCATTGGTGCACCCCAACTGTGGGTGCGCGTTGGTCTGAGGCGCTCTCCGGGCGGATAGCAACATCGCCAGCCGTTAGTGCATCTCAGGCGAGAACGGGCGAAGAAGTGGATTTCGGCGCAGAATTGGAACAATGTCTGAGATTCCGAAAACCTCACTTCGCCGCAGCGCCCGATTGGCAGCGGTGCCGATTAGCGCTGCTGGTCGCGCGGCGCTCGGTGCAGGTCAGAGACTCACAGGCAAGTCTGCGGCGGATGTTGCCGCCAACATTCAAGCGCGCAATGCGCAGCAAGTCTTTGAAGTCCTTGGGCAACTCAAAGGTGCTGCACTCAAGTTCGGCCAAGCGTTGAGCATCTTGGAATCTGCCCTACCTGCCGAACTTGTTGCCCCATACCGTGAATCCCTGACGAAACTGCAAAACGCCGCGCCGCCTCTCAGCGCACAAGCCGTTCATCAACAACTAACCGATGCACTTGGTCATGAATGGCGTGAGAGGTTTGCTGAATTCAACGACGTCCCTGCTGCAGCAGCGTCACTCGGTCAAGTGCACAAAGCAAAGTGGCGAGATGGTCGCGATGTGGCGGTCAAGGTGCAATATCCGGGAGTTGCTGCGGCTGTGAAGAGTGATCTATCGCAGATTCAACGCTTTGGTCGGATGCTCGGCGCGGTGGCGCCTGGCCTGGATGTGAAGTCGCTACTCGCGGAAGTCAGCGAACGCATGAAAGACGAACTTGACTACATCCGCGAATCCCAGAATCAGCGCGCTTTTGCAGCCGCCTACGAAGGCGACGCTGAAGTTTTCGTTCCACACGTGCTCGCTGCGGCACCAACCGTGCTCGTCACCGAATGGGTTGACGCAACACCACTGTCGCAGGTCATCTCTCACGGTTCGCAAGCCGAGCGAGATGCCGCCGGCACGAAGTACCTCACGTTCCTGCTTTCTAGTGCAGGACGGGTTGGCATGCTCCATGCAGACCCACACCCAGGCAACTACCACATTGCACCGGATGGTCGTCTCGTCGTTCTCGACTTCGGCGCCGTTGCACAGTTGCCTGAGGGGTTACCCAGCGCCATGGGCAAAGTTCTGCGCATTGCCATGCAAGGTGATGCCGGGCAAGTCCTTGAAGGTCTGCGGTCTGAGGGCTTTGTGCGTCAGGGAATCGATGTTGACCCACAGTCGTTGCTGGACTATCTCGCGCCATTTTGCGAGCCAGCTGGCCCTGAGCACTTCCACTTCACACGCGAATGGATGCGTGAGCAGTTCTCACGCATCAACGATCCACGCAACCCGGACTTCAGCATTGGTCTCAAAATCAATCTGCCGGCTTCGTACGTTCTCATCCACCGCGTGTGGCTTGGCGGCATCGGCGTGCTGTGCCAACTCAACGCAACGATTGCGGCTCGCCAAATGTTCGTTGACTATGTGCCCGGGTTTACCGAGACTGAAGCAGCGGCATAGTTGAGGAATCGCGACCGAGTTGCTGGTTGACCTTTGCGCGTCTTTGGCCAGGTGAGAGTCAGCGACTGGCGTGCTCGAGTCATCGCCACATAGAGCAGCCGCCGCTCTTCGGCTAATGCGGACTCACTTCGGGCATGTGCGTGCGGCATAACACCTTCGACCATCCCAACAACAATCACTGCATCCCACTCAAGACCTTTGGCCGCGTGCATCGTCATCACACTCACCGCAGGCGCAGCAGGCAGTTCCAGCGCCTCAGCACGTTGGTAGACCTCTGCCAAGAAATCCTCTGTCTTGGAACTTGGATCCTGCTCGTGCAGTGTTTGTGCCAGGCGCAACAGCACTGCATAAGAATCCCAGTGCGTCAATGAGTCGGTTTCAGATTGCTCTGGCATCCAGCCAGCGTCGGTCACCAGTTTTGTCACCGCTTCTAACACGCTCTGCTCACCGCTTGCGCGCAAATCCAGCAGCGCAAGCTTCACTTCAGGGCGCTGAAAGAACCCAACCATTCCACGCATAGCCACAGGCTGGCCATCTGCACGCAACGCTTCAACGACATCATTCACTTGATCCTGTTGACGTGCGAGAACTGCAATGCGTGATGCATCTACTCCTTCGGCCCGCAACTGCGCCACCCGTTCACACACCATAGTCAATTCATGCACGTCGTCCACGCATTCAATTTCGCGGTAGTCGCCATCGTTGCCAACGCCGGTCGGTTGCGTTCCCTCACCGAGTCCAAGACTGCGCGCGACAGCGACGATGGTTGGTGCGCAGCGGTAGGTGCGCTGCAGCGACACCACGTCAGCACCGGGAAAGTAATCGGCGAAATCGCGCAGATATCTCGCGTCCGCGCCAGCAAATCCATAGATGGCTTGGTCTGGGTCGCCCACAACACAGATGTCTCGGCGTGGACCTGCCCACTGACGAATCAGCGCAAACTGCAGTGGGGATGTGTCCTGAAACTCATCCACAGTGAGGTGCCGGTATGTGCGACGGACCTGCGACGCTGCTTCTGGCTGCTCATCGAGTAAACCGATGAGCAAAGTCAAGACATCGTCAAAGTCCATCACTCCCGATGTTGCCTTGATAAGTTCATATTCGGCGTAGACCCGTGCTAACTCGCGCGCGTCACCGCCGCGCGGTGGCACGCGCATGGCCGCTTCGAACATTGCAGCAAAGGTGTCTGGGTCATGCATGTGGGATTTCGCCCAGGCGATGTGTGTTGCAGTTTGGATCACTGATTCTGTGTCTGTTGGCAAGCTCAAGCGTTCACGTGCCTGTGCAATCAGCGCATCTCGGTCTGCCTGCAACTGGGGCAATGCGGCGCCACCGCTGCGCGCCCAAAAGAACCGCAGTTGCCGCAGTGCTGCGGCATGGATTGTTCGCGTTGCCACGAGCGGTGACCCAAGGGCGGCCAAACGTGCTCGGAGTTCACCAGCGGCTCGAGTGGTGAAAGTCAGGGCTAAGCACTGCTGCGGTTCTAGTGCGCCGATGGCGATGCCGTGTGCGAGTCGTGCGGCGACGGTTCGGGTCTTGCCAGAGCCGGCAGGTGCGTGGACTGCCAGCGGAACACCAAAGACTGTCGCGGCGTGGCGCTGCTCTTCGTCAAGACTCGCCAAAAGTGCCTGTGGGTCCACGCTCCGATCCAAGCACTGCGACCGAGCCGGGAGCACACCACGTCGAGTCGCGCCCACACCACTACCTTGCGAAGATGAGCCCATGACACAAGCCGCTGCACCAAGTAACGC
>RGCY01000190.1 GCA_009918865.1 Actinomycetota bacterium | reverse complement strand
CCAAAAGCCAGTCGCAGGGGCTTCTGTTCAGGTGATGGGTACGTCAATCGCAGTTTTGACAGATAGTCTGGGTCAATTCCGTTTGTCAGGAATTCGGGTAGGTACTTACCGGGTTGTTCGTGCCTTCGGCAATCCCACGCGGTCCGTCCACGCTGATGCGCGTTGGTTCCGCGTTTCTCGCCGGCTTTGGTGCCTGAGATGAGGGGGCTGAAGGCGGAGTTGCTGGGAATGCGGCTGACACCGCTCCCACGCCGGCTGAGCCGATGGGTGCTGCCGGCGGAGTTGCTGCTGCCCCGGGCTTAGCGTCGGAGGCTGCCTCCCAAGGGAACAGGTCTTCCTCAGGCTCAATAAAGGTGAGGTCAGGGGCGGAAAAGATGTGGTCGAAGTCAGAAACATCTGGGCGAGTCGGGATGGCAGCGGCCACAGGGGCGAGCGATGCTGGTGGAGTTGAAGGTGGGGTTGCAGGTGTGGTGGGAGTAGACGCCGCGGGTGCTGCAGTGGCGCTGGTTGCCGCATCACTAACGGCCACGCTCGCAGACTCGTCGCTGGCATCTGCGTGCACAGCCGACGACGGTTCGGCCTTTGGCCATGCGCGCTCAGGTAGGGCCAATATGGCCTCATCAGCCATCGGCCCTGCAGCTCGCGCTGACTTGTATAAACGCCCTTGCGTCATAGGCGGTGAGCGTACGCGCCGACCGTGGGTCGTGTGTGCACGACGCCTAAAGTTGCGCTCATGGCACTCACTGTCGGCATCGTCGGCCTTCCCAATGTCGGCAAGTCCACCCTGTTCAACGCACTTACTCGGGCAAATGTGCTTGCGGCGAACTACCCCTTCGCCACGATTGAGCCCAACACTGGGGTGGTGCCTGTGCCAGATGCGCGGTTGGACGTGCTCGCTGGCATTTTCGGTTCGGAGCGAGTGCTACCCGCCACAGTGACGTTCGTTGACATCGCCGGAATTGTGCGCGGTGCAAGTGAGGGTGAAGGTCTCGGCAACAAGTTCTTGGCGCATATTCGTGAAGCCGATGCCATGTGCCAAGTGGTGCGCGTTTTTGCAGACCCTGATGTGGTTCACGTTGATGGTCGCGTTAGCCCCGCTGATGACATCGCCACTATTGCAACCGAATTGATTCTCGCTGACATCCAAACAATTGACCGCGCAATTCCGCGCCTACAGAAGGAAGCACGCGCGAACAAAGAGCGTGCTGCAGCACTTGAAGCCGCAGAGAAAGCGCGTGCGGCACTTGATTCTGGGCAGACCGTGTTTGCAAGTGGGCTCGACCCGGCGCCTCTCCGCGAACTTTTTCTGCTCACTGCAAAGCCGTTCATTTATGTATTCAACGTTGACGAACAGTCCATGCTTGACCAAGAGCGTAAAGATGAGTTACGCGCACTTGTTGGCGGAGCGCAAGCGGTGTTCTTGGACGCCAAACTTGAAAGCGAACTCATTGATCTTGATGACGCTGATGCCGCAGAACTACTGGCAAGTGTGGGTCAAGATGAACCCGGTCTTCACGTGCTGGCCCGGATTGCGTTCGCCGCCCTGGGATTGCAGACATATTTGACGGCCGGGCCAAAGGAAGCACGCGCGTGGACGATTCCCATCGGCGCAAAAGCACCGCAAGCAGCGGGCGTGATTCACACTGACTTTGAAAAAGGCTTCATCAAAGCAGAAGTGGTGTCGTACCCGGACTTAGTGGATGCTGGTTCGATTGCCGAAGCTCGCTCCCGTGGCAAAGCCCGCATTGAGGGCAAGGACTACGTCATGGTTGACGGCGATGTGGTGGAGTTTCGCTTCAACAACTGATGAGCCGCAGTCAAAGGGACTGCGAGTAGTTAGGGCCACCCTCAGCGTGATTCGGAAGTGTCGCCGTCCGTGCGCCGTCTGCGTAGCGCGACATAGGCCAACGGCGCGACCGCGGCCACGCCGATTGCAATCGCCGTGAATGTCAAGCCAGTTCCGGCACCACCGCTCACGGTGAGTTTGGTTGGTTGCAGAGCGGAGTACACACCCGAATTGGAACCCCCGGCACCCGTGCTCACAGTGCCGTCAACGGTGCCTGTGCCAGTTGTATCTGTTCCGGTGCCGGTTCCGGTGCTCGAACCATTTTGGTTGGTGGCTGGAACATCACCGTTACTGCCATAGGGCAGTGAACCACGCAAAATATCCGCACCTTCACCAAGGTCGCCGTCGGCGCGCAAGGTCGGATTAGGGCAGGAAGCAAAGGTTAGGTCTGGTGGAGTCGGCCGACCTGAAGGCAAGTTTCGCACAGCATCAAAGACCACTGAGACCAAGTTCTTTGGTAGCGG
>RGCY01000189.1 GCA_009918865.1 Actinomycetota bacterium | reverse complement strand
GCAAGTGGATGTCACGACGGCTGCTGGCGACCTAGATTCAGCGAAGATTTCCGCGGCGCTCGCACATCGTCAGTTGGTGCACTGGCGTCGAGTGATGCCACCTGTCTATGTGACACGTGAAGACAAGCGTGGTGATGGCGAACGGGACATGTGGATCCACCTGCCGCGCGGCACTGATTTTTCGGTCTGGGTGGTGTTTGAAGACGGGTCTGAGACTGGACCAATGGTCGAACTCGGCGGTGACGGCTCACAGATTGTGGATGGCGCGGACATCGTGGAGCGTTGGGTTCGTTTGCCGAATGAATTACCCCTGGGCTGGCATCGCATTGAAGTGCGCTCAGCCATCGGCTCAGTTTTGGCAGAAGCGCCGCTTGTGTGTGTGCCGGCTGCCGTGCCAGTGCCCGAGAAGTTGCGACAGCACGACGGTTCGATGCGTCGTTCCTGGGGGCCGATGACACAGGTTTATGCAATGCGCAGCAAAGACTCCTGGGCACAAGGTGATCTTGCTGATCTAGGAATGTTGTGTGACTGGGCTGGTCGCAATCGTGCCGATTGGGTTCTCATCAATCCTCTACACGCTGGCTCACCGGTGAAACCGCTCGCGCCATCTCCGTATTTGCCTGTGACTCGTCGGTTCCCAAGCCCGTTCTACCTGCGAGTTGAGACCGTGCCCGGCTGGGCCGATGTGCCGAAGGAAACCAAAGCCGCTCTTGAACCCACCATCACCAGACTGCGCGCACAAAACCTGAGTGCAGATTTGTTAGACCGTGATGATGTGTGGGCAGCAAAAGACTCAGCCCTGACTGCTGCGTACGCCGCGTTTTGCGCGAAGGGCGCAGCGCCTGAGTTTGCCTCGTTTCGCGCCGGTGAAGGGCAGGGCTTAGAAGACTTTGCGCTGTGGTGCGCAATGGTGGAAGAACGAGTTACGCAGGGTTGGACATCGGATAAGTCAGTGAATCCTTCGGCGAGTGATTACCCAATTGACTTGCCACCTGTGGGTTCATCCGATGCAGAGGCTGCACGCACACGTCTCGCCGAACGCATTGGCTACCACTGCTGGCTGCAATGGTGCATTGACGAACAGTTGCGAACTGCGCAGCAGCAGGCCACAGATGCCGGCATGGGAATTGGCATCGTGCATGACCTTGCAGTGGGTGTGCACCCGGATGGTGCGGACGCCTGGGCGCTCGCCGCTGTGCTTGCGCAGAACATTGAAGTTGGTGCACCTCCGGATGCCTTCAACCAGATGGGGCAGACGTGGTCGCAACCTCCGTGGCGACCCGATGCGCTGGCAGATGCCGGCTTCCTGCCATTCCGCGACATGCTTCGCACCATTTTGCGTCACGCAGGTGGTGTGCGCATCGACCACATTTTGGGTTTGTTCCGCCTGTGGTGGATTCCCACAGGTCAGCCTCCATACGCGGGCACATATGTGCGGTTTGACCACGAAGCGATGCTCGGAATCCTTGCGTTGGAAGCGCAGCGAGCCGGCGCAGTTGTCATCGGTGAGGATTTAGGAACGGTTGAGCCGTGGGTGCAGGGAGTATTGCGCGAACGCGGCCTACTCGGAACCAACATCGCGTGGTTCGAAACCGATGGCATCACACCGCGGCAGCCGGAAACCTGGCGCGATTTCGTTTTGGGTTCTGTGACTGTGCACGACCTACCGCCCACGCGCGGCTACATCCGTGGCGAAGCGGTACGCATCCGTGCCGAACTAGGGCTACTCACTCGGCCACGTGAAGCAGAACAGGCAGATTTTGATGCGGCCTGGGCCGCATGGCAGCAGCTGCTGCGCGACCGCAACTTCTTGCACCCAGCGGATTGGGGTCGGCCGACCGAAACCGAATGGGTTGAAGCAATGCACCGATTCCTTGCCGCCACGCCATCGCGCATGCTCGGGGTTGCGCTGGTGGACTTGGTGGGGGATGTGCGAGCCCAGAACCAACCTGGCACTGACCAGGAGTACCCCAACTGGCGTGTGCCGCTATGTGATGACGAAGGCCGTGCGGTCTTGCTCGAAGAACTTGAGGGCAGCGCGCGAGCTGCATCGCTGATTAGTACGGTGTGGTCATGATTCGTCGCGCACTCGCATCAGTTCTGGTGGCTGGGTCTGTCGTGGTTGGCGCAATGTCGCCAGCGTTCGCAACACAGTGGGATGGCGAAGAGCGCGGCGAGCCACTGACCTTGCTGCAAATCCTTGGGTTATTCGTCGGGATTCCGGCCGCCGTAATCGGCTTGGTCTATTTCTTAGCGTTTGTGCCAAAGCGCAAGAGCGACCGTGGCCCTAGCACCGACATCGCCATCCGCT
>RGCY01000188.1 GCA_009918865.1 Actinomycetota bacterium | reverse complement strand
TCATGGGCTAGGTTTGCCTTACACCCGTAGGGAGTGAGAACATCCATGAAGGCCCTCATCATCGGTGCCGGTGGAGTCGGAAGTGCTATCGCGAACATTGCGTCGCGTCGGTCATTCTTGACCCAAGTCATCATCGCAGACCACGACAAACAACGAGCAGAGCACGCAGTGGCACGCCTCAACGGCGACCCACGATTCTCGGCTGCACAAGTTGACGCCAGCCAAGTCCAAGCAGTGGAAGAGCTGCTGCGCACACATCGCCCAGATGTGGTCATCAACGCCGTTGACCCACGCTTCGTCATGCCCATCTTCTTGGCATGTGAATACGAAGAGGTCAACTACGTCGACATGGCCATGTCGCTTTCCAAACCACACCCGTTGCGCCCCTACACCGAAGCCGGCATCAAACTCGGGGATGAGCAGTTCGCTCGCGATTGGAACTGGGGTGAACTCGGAATCTGGGCACTCGTCGGTATGGGTGTTGAACCCGGGTTGTCTGATGTGTTCGCGAAACATGCCAGTGACCACATTTTCAGCCGTATTGATGAGGTGAAGGTGCTCGACGGTTCGAACATCGTCGTGGAGGGCTACGAGTTTGCACCATCCTTCAGCATCTGGACCACCATCGAGGAATGTTTGAACCCACCGTTGGTCTGGGAAGACGGTGTTGGCTGGTTCACCACCGAACCCTTTAGCGAGCCGGAAACTTTCGATTTCCCTGAAGGCATCGGCCCGGTTGAGTGTGTGAATGTTGAGCACGAAGAGGTTGTGCTGATTCCCCGCAAGGTGGATGCACGCAAAGTCACCTTCAAATACGGACTCGGTGAGGAGTTCATCGACATCCTCAAGACGATTCACAAACTTGGCCTTGATCGCACAGACCGCGTTGAGGTCAAGGGCGTCGCTGTGAGTCCACGCGATTTGCTCACTGCATCGCTACCAGACCCGGCGAGCCTGGGTAGCCGCATGAAAGGCAAGACCTGCGCTGGCGCGCTCGTGCGAGGTCTAGACAAAGAGGGCAAGCCGCGCGCGGTTTACATCTACAACGTCGTGGACAACGACTGGTCAATGTCGGAATATGGCGACCAAGCAGTCGTGTGGCAGACCGCCATTAATCCCGTCATCGCACTTGAGTTGATTAGCGAAGGTGTGTGGAAGCCCGAAGGTGTGATGGGGCCAGAGTGGTTTGAATCGCAGCCATTCCTAGACAAGCTTGCTGAGTTCGGAACGCAATGGCACATGCGTGAAGAGGATGCCAGCGACATCCCACTCGTGTGGCCGGCTGAATCCGCAGCCAAGGAGTAAGTGGCACGTGCAGGTGGACACCGATGTTGTCATTGTTGGCGCTGGGCTCTCAGGCCTGAGTGCTGCAATTCACCTGCGCGAACTCGGTGTTGACTCGCACATCGTCGAAGCCTCCGACGGTGTTGGTGGTCGGCTTCGCTCCGATGTTGTTGACGGATTCACCTTTGACCGTGGGTTCTCTGTTCACAATCCGGCATACCCCGAGGCGCGAGCGCTGCTCGATCACGAACTACTCGACATCCGAAGTTTCGAACCCGGTGTCGCTTACCGCACTGAAACTGGTCTGCAATATCTCGCGCATCCACGAGCAGGTTGGCGCGGTCTGCGACGCAGCATCGGCGCCGCTCGCCTTCATCCGCGAGCTGCCGCAGCATTCGCCGCCTACGCGGTGGGGTGCGCTGCACTCAGCCATGACGCGCTCATGCGCCGACCACGCATTAGTGCCCGTGCGGCACTACGCCAGGCCGGAGTTGATGCAGCCGGGATGCGCGCATTGGTGTTGCCATTCCTGCAAGGTGTGTTGCTGGAAGCCCAACTCGAAACAAGTCGCCGTGTCGTTGACGAAATTCTTGTGTCGTTTGTGAAAGGAACCCCCGGAGTTCCTGCGCTGGGAATGCAAGCCATCGCTGCACAACTCGTGGCACGTGTGCCCAGCGATGCGCTGAGCCTGAACTCTCGCGTTGACTCACTGCAGTTGCGTGATGACGGTGTGACTGCTCGAGGCGATGGTTTTGAAGTACGTGCTCGCAAAGCAATTCTCGCGGTCTCACATGATGTGGTGCCAACCTTGCTACCAGACATTGAACCCAGACGCAGCCGAGCGGTGACGACCTATTACCACCGCAGCACCACACCTGGCCATGAACTGTTGGATGGACGAGCGTGGGTGCTCACCGACATGCTGCGCCGCACACCCATCGCGAACTCAATCGTGTTGACGAACGCGGCACCTTCGTATGCGCCCACTGGTGAAACACTCGTGTCAACATCCGTGCTCGGGTTACACCGCGAAATTGGCCCGGAAGCGATTCGTA
>RGCY01000187.1 GCA_009918865.1 Actinomycetota bacterium | reverse complement strand
TTCAGCGCGACGCCATGCGCAGCGGTCCGGCATGGACGAAACCGCGCACCGGGAAGGCGGTGGTGCCGAGGTCGTTCGTGCCCGGATACCAGACGCGCACCACCGACCAGTCATTATCGGTGCCGACCTGCGTCGGCGCGGATCGATATGTCGTGTCACCTAACCCAAGCTCACCGTCACTATTGGACCCCCAGCAATAGATTCTGTGATCCGCTTTTGTCGCGCATGTGTGGTTATAGGTACTGCTGACATTGGCCCAATCGGAGTCGCTACCAATCCGGATTGGTGCGCCTACTGACGTGGTCGAGCCGTCACCAAGCTGGCCAGTCCAATTCCCTCCCCAGCAATACAGCGCGCCTAGGTCAGTTATTGCGCATGCATGGCTCTGACCCGTTGTTACCTGTGCCCAATCGGTGTTGGTGCCAACCTGCGTTGGCACGAGGCGATCCGCAAATCCATCATCGCCAAGCTGCCCACTTCCGCCATCACCCCAGCAGAAGAGCTCGCCTGTGGTTTTGATGCCACAGGTGAAGTAATGCCCAGCGTTGACGCTCTCCCAATCGGTGCCGACGCCGACCTTTACGGGAGCGGTTGCACCGTTCGTGTCGCCGGTGCCGAGCGCGCCGTATTGGTTGCGGCCCCAGCAGAAGAGCTCGCGGGTCGAGTTAATAGCGCAGTTATGATGCTTGCCCGAACTAATGCTCGTCCAGTTGGCAGCGGTGCCAACCATCGTCGGTTCGTAGCGATCATCGTTCGTGAGGTCGCCCACCTGGCCGTAGCGGTTATCACCGAAGCACCAGATTGTGCCACCGGTTGAGAGCGCACAGGTATGCCACCCGCCCGCACTCGCTGAAGCCCAGGTAGTGCCGTCGCCCACAACGCCTAGTTGTGTCGTGGTGGAGCCTTCAACTCCAAGTTGCCCATACTCCGAGTTACCCCAGCAGTACAGCGACGAGTCCGTAAGCAGCGCACAGGAGTTTGATTGACCAGCAATCACGGTGGCAATATCTGTGCCACCCAGCAGTGGCAGCGGCGTCAACTGATCGTCAGTTGCTTCGAGCCCTTGCTGGTGATCAGAGCGCTTCCCCCAGCAACTCGCCGTTCCAGAAAGCTTGGTTGCGCACGTGTGATACGCGCCGGCAGAGACGTTTGACCAATCAATGTCGGAGCCAATATGCGTTGGCACGTCTCGATCAATCTGGGTTCCGTCACCGAGCGTCCCTGAATCGTTCCATCCCCAGCAATAGAGGGAGTGATCCTCTTTAAGCGCGCAGGTGTGATATCCACCCGCAGAGACTGTGGACCAATTGTTATCCGTACCAATTCGAACTGGAGTGCTGCGATTGGTCGTGGTGCCATCACCGAGTGCTCGCCACTCATTTTGCCCCCAGCAATACAAGCTCTTATCGCTCTTGATCGCGCAGGTATGAAACCCACCCACAGCAACAGACGACCAGTTAGTGTCTGTGCCAACCTGCACTGGAGTGTTGCTGTGATCGGTCGTACCGTTGCCCAGCTGGCCATAGCCGTTACCGCCCCAGCAGAAGAGCCTGCTCCCCGTTGTTCGAGCGCACACCGTATAGCTTCCCGTAGATACACTCGCCCAGTTCGACGCGGTACCAACGCGTGTTGGCACTGAGACGTCGGTGTTGTTGCCGTTACCAATTTCGCCGTAATAATTCGCGCCCCAGCAGTAGAGAGCGCCTGTGGTCTTAATCGCGCAGGTGAATAGGTCGCCTGCGGCAACGCTAGCCCAATTGGCGTCGGTTCCTACCTGCGTTGGTACAAAGCGGGTGGCGGTATCGCCAAGTCCGAGCGCTCCGTGAGAGTTGTCACCCCAGCAGTAGAGCTTGTGCTCGCTCGTGACGCCACACACATGCACGTTCCAGCTATCGTCGCCGTGCGGCAACGAAACCTGCGTGAACGTAAGGTTCGCCGCTTCGGCCTTCGCAGGCGCTGCCGGTTTGGCCACGCCCAGCTTTAAACGCACTGGCTTTTCGCCCCACAATTCTTCCAAGTTGTAGTACTGGCGAAAACTCGGTTGCATGATGTGCACCACCGCCTGGCCGCAGTCCACAATAATCCATTCGCCATTGCCTTCGCCTTCGATGCGCGGCTTGGAAAACCCGGCTTCACGTACCGCGTCGCGCACGCTGGCAGCCAGCGCCTTGGTCTGGCGGTTCGACGTGCCCGATGCCACGATAACGCGCTCGAACAAGGCTGAGAGTTCTTCGGTATCAAACACGCGTATGTCCTGCGCCTTCACGTCCTCCAGGCCATCGACGATGGCGCGCTGTAGTTTCTGGATATCGTTTTTCTTATTGGCGGGAGAAGTGGTCA
>RGCY01000186.1 GCA_009918865.1 Actinomycetota bacterium | reverse complement strand
AAGTGTACCCACTGTGCTGAAGGTGGAACCCGTGGTGGGCAAACTTTCGGTCAGTTGGGATGCGGTCTTTGGCGCTTCCGGAATCACCTACACGGTGACCGCAACTGCCGTCGGCGAAAGCAGTCCGAGCGGCACCTGCACAGCCACGCGCACCACGGCCAATTGCTCTGGCTTGCTTGACAGCAAGAGTTACGTTGTCTCGGTGGTGAGTAAATCCGCGGCCGGTGCCACTGCTACCGCCACAGCCACGGCTGTCACTCCCCTGAAGCCAAACCAGGTGTATGTCAACGGAGTTGTGCTCGGCCCGGGAATCAATGCCGATGGCAAGAATCTTGCTGGGGCGCGATTGCTGAACGCTTCATTGCGCGGAACAAGCCTGGTCAATGCCGATCTCACCGGCGCTGATCTCACCGGCGCTGATCTCACCGGCGCAATTCTCACGGGCGCGCAGTTGAAATCTGCAACGTTGAAGAACGTCAAGTCCGGCAACATCTCAACAGTGCCTGCGAGCCTGCCCGAGAAGTGGACAATCGTCGGTGGGTATCTCGTTGGCCCAGGTGCGAACCTCAGCGGCGCCACGTTTGGCACTGGTAGTTCCTTTACCGATGTCAGCCTTACTGGTGCATTGATCAGCGGAGCGTCATTCAAAGGTGCGAAGTTCACTCGGGTTGACTTCACGGGCGCAACAGCACGAAATGTTGACTTCACCAACGCAGATTTGCGTGATGTGACCTCAGACTGTCTCGTGGGTCTGACGTTAGACGGCGGCAACTTCACCAACGCCCGTCTCGATGGACTGAATCTCACAAGTGCATCCATGAAAACCGGCAAATTCACAGGGGCATCCCTCGTGGGCGCAAACCTGACTCTGACAGTTCTCACCAGCACGACTTTCTCTGGTGCGGATTTGACCAACGCCGTCGCATCCAAAGCAGACTTCACCAACGCGGACTTGAAACTTGCCACGCTCGCTGGAGCGAACTTCACGAACGCAATCTTGACCTCGGTCAGTAGCGGCTCTGTGATTGGCGAGCCGAGCAAACTGCCAACTGGCTGGGGTGTCCGTGGCGGTTACGTGATTGGTCAGGCGGCTTCGCTATCCGCCGCCAAACTCGTCGGAGTCGACCTCAGTGGTCTTGACTTGCGCGCAGCGGTGCTCTCATCGGCGAATCTCAGTGGCGCACTTCTTGTCGGCGCCAACCTCAGTGGAACAACACTGACCTCTGCAAACCTCACAGGTGCAAATCTGACTACTGCAACGCTCGTCGGAGCAAACCTCTCGAACGTCTCGATGACCGGAGCCACAGTCACCGACACCGACTTCGGTAGCGCGATTCTCACGTCGCTGGTGGCAACTGGATTGACCGGAACGCCGAAAAATATCCCCAGCGGCTGGAAATATGACGCGACGAAGCAGTCGATTGTGAAAGTGGTGTGATGACGGACTCTGGCATCGCTGCAGACATGAATCTCGATGGTGACCAGTTAATGCCCGTGCTCTACATCGGCCACGGAGCGCCACTTCTGCTTGATGACCCGGTGTGGGCTGGGCAACTCGCGGCGTTAGCTCAATCACTGCCGCGGCCCAAAGCAATTTTGATTATCTCTGCACATTGGGAATCCGCCCCTGTGGGTTTATCCGCAACGCAGGCCAACGCTGATGTTGTGTATGACTTCGGTGGTTTCGATCCAAAGTACTACTCAATGCGATACGACACTCCAGATGCATCCGCACTCGCTGCTCTCATCACCGCAACGCTCCCCCAGAGTGTGAACGTGCACCAACACCAGTCCCGTGGACTTGACCATGGCGCGTGGGTTCCGCTGCGCTTGATGTACCCGGCGGCAGATATCCCAGTGCTGCAAATGTCACTGCCGACTCAAGACCCACAAACACTGCTCGCACTTGGCGCATCACTTCGCACCTTGCGCGAGCACGGTGTGCTCATCATCGGTTCAGGTTTCCTCACCCACGGACTCCCGTTTTTGCGCGACTGGCGCATCGACGCGCAAGCACCTGGGTGGTCTGTTGATTTTGACCTCTGGGCTGCTGAGGCGCTGGCTGCAGCGGACATTGACTCACTCATGCGTTACCAATCAGCAGCGCCGGGAATGCCCTACGCCCACCCAACGGTTGAGCACTTCACGCCACTATTCGTGGCTCTAGGGGCAGGTTCAAACCTCGAAGCAGCACCAACCACTGTGATTGATGGCTATTGGATGGGTTTGTCAAAGCGCTCTGTGCTTATTGCCTAGTTGCTAGATATGCGCGCACCGCTCATCGCGGCCCAGCTGGGTCATTGTTTGGCTACTCGCGATGCGATTCTGCGACAGACCTGAC
>RGCY01000185.1 GCA_009918865.1 Actinomycetota bacterium | reverse complement strand
CTCTCAGTTAACTGAGAGCGTGAAGCGCTCGCCAAATATTATGGCGAATTGGTTGGCCGCCTCTTTCCATGTGCGTGGCGGCATGCGCCAGTCCTTGGTGATGTTGCGCAGTGCCAGGAACAGCAGTTTGGTTGCAGCCTCATCGCTGGGGAAGTGGCCTCTGTTCTTGACGATTTTTCTCAGGCGCATGTGCAAACTCTCAATGGCATTGGTGGTGTAGATCAACCTCCTGACCTCCGGCGGGAACGCGAAGAACGGAACCACCTGCGCCCACTGCCGCCTCCAGGCCTGCGCTATGGGCGGACATTTGATGCCATACGGGCCCTGCTCGAACGCCGTGAGGGCCGCCTCTGCGGCTTCGGCGCTGACGGCCTCATAGACCGGCTTGAGCTGCGCAGCCAGCGGTTTGCGATCTTTCCAGGCCACATGGTTCAGGCTGTTTCGGATCAGGTGCACGATGCAGGTCTGGATCATGGCTTTGGGGAATACCGCCTCAATGGCTTCAGGGAAACCGCGCAGGCCGTCAACCACGCAGATCAGGATGTCTTCAGTCCCTCGGGTCTTGAGATCGTTGAAGACCTTGAGCCAGAACTTGGCCCCCTCGGTTTGCTCGATCCACAGGCCCAGTACGTCTTTGCGCCCACTGGCGTCCACCCCGAGGGCCAGGTACACGGCCTTGTTCTTGACTGAACCCTCATCACGAATCTTCAAGCGCAGCGCGTCAAAGAAAACCACCGGGTACATCCTGTCCAGCGGCCGACTCTGCCATTCCTGCGCTTCGGCCATGACTTCGTCGGTGATTGTCGAGATCAGCGTTGGGGATACTTCATGGCCGTAGATCTCCAGCAAATGCGCCTGGATCTCGCGCACGCTCATGCCACGCGCGTACATACCGATGACGTGGTCGTCAAAACCGGGCAAGCGGCGCTGGTGCTTGCCCACCAGAACAGGATCGAAAGTGGCTTGCCGGTCGCGCGGGATTTGCAGCGCCAGTGAACCCTCTGGGGTGAGCACCGTCTTGGCCGTGCTGCCATTGCGGTAGTTGCTGGGATCGCCTTCTTTAGCTTGCTCGCGTTCCTGGCGCAGGTGATGTCCAAGTTCGGCTGAAAGCATGCGCTCGGCCAGTTGCTTCTTTAGTTGCGCTACCAGGCCGGACTGGCCAAGCAGGCTCTCGGCATCGTTGCCCTTCAACTGGCTCAGGATTTGATCCAACAGTTCGTCCGAAAACGGCCCTTTAGCTTTGTGCTGCCTGACCTTGGCAGCTTTGGGGGAATCGGTCATTACTTGCTCCTTCGGGGTGCATGTTATGACCTCTCACACAAAATTCAGGATAGGCTCGCTGCGTCAGCAACTCATCGAAATGCATGTGCTTGATGTCTGCTTGTCTTGCGTGCAAACGCTGCAGCACATCAACTGCCTTGTGTTTTGCAATCAGCCAGCGTCCGCCCGTTTTGCCGTCCACCCATATGCGTAGATAACGCACATCCTTATGCGTGTGCCACTCAATGTTGTTCCAGCACAGGCCCATTGCTTCGGTGCCATGTCGCATCCCCGTGTACAGCAGGATTTCGATGTAATCACGCAGCAGCGGACGGATTTCGCGTTCCACTTCCAAGCGTCCTTGCGTTTGCCACACTTCCATAAACGCCAGCATCTGCTCCACTTCCTCCGCTGTAAATGCAGGGCGTGGCTTTGACTTTTCGCCGCGTGTGGTCAACTTGGGTACGGGCACACGCTCGCTGATGTAGCCCTGCTGCACTGCTGTATCAACAATGCGATTCCAAGCAGCAGCAAAGTTGTTCAGCGTTGATGCTTTGGGTTTGCGACGCATCTGCCTATCACGCCACGCTTCAAACTCTGCAATGTCTGTGTTTGTCAGTTGTTCAATGCGTTTGTCCAAGAAGTACGGAACAAAGTAGCGTTCAATGCAGGACAGATAGTCGTGATACGAAGTTTTGCCAGTTGCAGCGTCAATCTTGCGTCGTAGTTCTGCTGCTGTGATTGCTGCAATCTGTGCAAATGTGTGTGCACGATGTGCTAAACCCAAGCGTTGTCTGTACCTGGCTTCGTCGTACAAATCACATGCAACTGCAACGGCATGTTCTACGCTGGCTTTGCGTGTGCTGACACGATGCCATGTGCCATCAGCAAGTTTGAAACGGCACTGATACAGCAGACTACGGCTGCGTCTGTACAAGACAACTTCGCCGTCTCGCAAGTGCAGCATGCTGGGCGTTGCTGCTACGAAGTCGGCGACTGACACGCGGATTGCGTTGTCCTGTGTCAGTGCAGCCCTGCCTATGCGTTGCATCATAGGTCAAAGCCCTTGCAGCGTCGGCAAGCAGTGCGTAGAGCGTGTGCGTCTACGAGGGAAACACGCTGCAGAAAAAGAA
>RGCY01000184.1 GCA_009918865.1 Actinomycetota bacterium | reverse complement strand
TAACTGGACCGCCGATTTCAGACGCATAGCGTGTGCCGCCTGGGCTGAAGAAGAACAGCAGGCCGCCGATTTGGCTGTCTGTGTCGTAAGCCAGGTCAGACAGACGCTCGATGTCCCAACGCGCGTCCTGGATCTTCACGACGATCTCCTTTGTCTCGCCTGGCGCGATTGGGGTCGCGTCGGTCGACAGGCCACGATCGGCCAGGAGGTAGTCTGGGAAGTCAGGCTTCGTGGTGAACACGTCTGGGTTCAGGAAGCGCAGGCCAGCAGCCGTATATTCGCCAAGGCGAAGCGGCTCTGACGTGTCATTGTGAACCTTCACATTGATCGTCAGTTCACGGCCAGGAACCTTGTAAACGCCGCCAAGAAGCGTCGTGTGAATGCCCTTGCCAACGCCAACTGTGCCTTCCGTCGTGATTGGCGTCAGTGGCTTCTGCAAGCCAGCCTGAAGCGGAATCGTGCGTGGGAAGGTTGAGTTCGTCACAGCATAGCCAACGATCGTCGCAAGGATCGTGAGCGCGAGAACGATCGCGCCAATACGGCGGTCTTCGTCTCCAATCACGTCATCAGGACGGCCTTCAGCAACGCGGATGTAAGAAGCGATGATGCCCTTCCGGATAAACCAGAAGAAAATCCACGCTGCGCCAATCGCGAGCCAAGGAAGATGCCATGCATAAACGCGGCTGATGCCGTAGTTCTCAAGATCAACCGTCGAACCATCAAGCAACGTCACCGGATCGGTGAAGTCCTTCATGTCGCCCTTGATCTCAATCCACTGGCCAGGGCCAATGATTGGACCGCCGCCTTCAACGTTGATCTGAGCATGAACGTGCCAACGACCAGCGCGACGACCGCGTAGGTTCACTGAGAAGGCGTAATCCTTGCCAATCTCAAGAGAAACCGAACGTGGCGCAAACTGCTCGCCAATAAACTGAGCCGTGCGGACCAATACTGGACCTGGCTCGCCCGCGTTCAAAAACGATACGCGTGGATTCGCAACGGCCTGTGGCCACGCCGAGAAGACGTGAACCTTACCCGAAAGAATCATTTCTTCATTCACGTTAACCGTCGTCTTCGACCACGCAACGTCATACCAGTTCAACGTGCGCATGCGAAGGAACGCTTGCTGTGACTTCTCGCCGTGCGCCGATGCTGGGGCAATTGCACCCAACGTCGCCGCTACAGCCGCTGCCGCGCCAATGGCGACAAGCTTGACTAGCTTCTTCATTACAAAACCTCCCAAGGTTTCTCTTCAAACCGGCGCCTCGCGCGCCAGCCGATCTTTTCTTCTTTCGTCATTGCTAGAAATCAGATCAAAAACCCAACTTCCAAAACAATGCGTTCTTTCCTTCAAGATGGCCTTGCGATCTTTACAATCGCAAGGTCACGCTTGTCGTAGGTTAGATGGTCTCAATACGCTTGGTCGTTGAATACCAACGGCCCATGAACCACCAAAGGAAATACACCATCATCGAGACGAAGCCCGAGAAGAACGCCGCAACTGGAACAACGTCCTTACCGAACGTGCGCAGGGTGCCGCGCTCGACCATGCGGATGTATTCCGGCATTGACGTGCGGACGTAGTGAAGGCCGATCAAGTCAGCAAGCGTCATCAACTGACCATGCTGCTCTGTTGCCTGGTGGAACGCTGCAATCGCTGGCCAGTTGTTTGGATAGAACAACAGACCCCAGCCCAACGAACCAACAACCGCCGTGATCACGTATGAACCCGACAGAAGAAGGATCACGTCAAGCCAAATCGCAGGAACGATCAAAGCTGACGGGAAAACGAGGCTGATTGGGAACCACGTCCAGCCCCAGAAGTTGACGTAGCGGTTAATCCACTCGCCAATCAAAAGGCCAAGAGCCGCGAACACCGCGCCAAACGGAAGGCGGAAGTTAACCCACCAAAACGCCTGTGACGCTGCGCAGAAGGTCACGCCGAGAATCGGCACAACCGTCGGCCACATACGACGATCTTTCCAATCAATCCAGAAATCCCAGTCGCCCGCTGTCAACATGAAGTGGACGTGGTAGCCGCCGAGTACGGCGAAAAACAGCAGAACTAGAAGCATCCAGTCGGTCGCCTGTACGCAACCCGCCGCTTCCGCGACGGAGTTGAACGGACCAACCGCCCCCCCGCTTTTCGATTGTGACATCACTCTTCTCCTTGGTGTTTCTCAGACATTCCCGCAGGATGCTGAGTTTCTTTTTTTATTCCTAAAACAAGCCCCTCAAACCAACCAAAATAACAATCTTCAAAAATCGCGCATGCGATCCTAAAAACTCATCAGTTCAGTGGTCAAAAAAGCCCGCTTCAAAAAACCGCCCGCATCTTTGGGATGCGGGCGGCTTAGATCAATTACTGGGTCAGCAGGGCTGAGCCTTCTTTGCCAACGA
>RGCY01000183.1 GCA_009918865.1 Actinomycetota bacterium | reverse complement strand
TAGTTAGGGTGTTGATCACGTGTTGTGAGTATCGATCGTCTGATTGTCCAATGATGATGAGGCCGTTGAGGGCGGCCTGGGATGCGATGGGGTGATTCGTCAAGGCAATATAACACAGGCTTTCAATGGTTTGGCGGCCAATCGGATGGGTGGGGGAATGGGTCGATTGAATCGCCATGTCTTGTAACGCCGTGATGGCAAAGGATACGGTGGTGTCATCGCGTGATGTCGTGGCAATCGTTTGTAGCACATTAAAGGCTGTTTGCACGGATTGTGGTGAGTGGTCTAAAAACCCACGTAACCAAGTTAGAATGGAATGCCGCAGACGTGGGGATTGTTGGGCAATCACAATTAAGCAGGCAATGCCATCATCAGAGGTGCCACGCTTGCTTGATTGGGCAATGGCTTGTAAGGCGGTGATGGCATGGTCACTGTCAGTCTCATGGATGGCAATCTTTTGGATAGTGGAGAGGGCAAGTTCAGACGTGTCTGGATGCTGATTGGTTAGTACGAAATCTTGTAACAGGGTCATGGCTAGTTTTTTACTACAGGTATCATGTGGGTTGGTTGCAATGGTACCTAATGTGGTAATACAGCCGGTCAGATGCGTGTTGAGTAGCCCAATCTGCGATTCGTTGATAGCACGAATGTGGGTTCCTCCCGTTTGATACACCACCGCTGTAGCATGATTGGTCTGATTGAGTTGCCTGCTCATGTCTAGGGCAATGGATTGCAATGACTGCATGGCTTGGGTGCTGGCTGTAGGGGGGGGTAATTGGGTGGCAATGGTTTGTAACATGGCCATGGCAGTGGGTGAGACGGGTGAATTGAGTTCCAGTGCAATCGATTGCAATACGCGGATGGCAGGGGGTGAGACCGGTGACGCTTCGTCCAGTGCAATCGTTTTGAATGCCTCCATGGCCATAGAGGAGACCGATGGGTTGTTCCTGCTTAGGGCAATGGTTTTTAATGCGGCGAGTGTCTCAGTGTGGGGATTGCCGTTTTGTTTTAAGGCAATGGTTTTCAATCCATCAATCAGGATGTCCGAATGCTCTGGGGCTGTGTTCGTTATCGCGGTGTTGCGCAAGGTGTGTATCACCGTGATGATGGGGGCGTCCTGCTGAGACCTACTGGCAATGTCGATCAATTGCGTGATGGCAATGGCAGCGATGGGATGATGAGGTGATTGGACAATGGTGTTTAATGCAGTGAAGGCATGGGTGGTGGTGCTGGCATGGGGATATTGTAGGATGATGTGTGTTAATGCAGTGAGTGAAGCCGTGGCAGTGGTAAGGGTGGGTTGTAACGCAATGGTTTGCAATCCTTTGATCACGTCACGCTGTAGTTGAGGAGCGATGGGTTGTAGGACGGCGTTCTGTAATGTGAGGATGGCGGAGTTGGCGTGGTGGCTGTGTGGTCGAAGAGCAACATTGCGTGCGATCAAAACGGCGTTTCTCATCGTTTGTATCGAATAATTTGACGATTCAGTGATCGCCCAAACTACCACGCCGCTTCATTTCCGCTGATCAGCGCCGCTCAGCCGCTGACGTCGACTGCCGCGCGGCTCGAAAACGTCCAGAGCGGCTGCCAGTACGAGGCGAGGGCCTCGCGGGCCGGCGCGGCCGACTCCACGACGTAGCCGAACTCCTGCAGGTTGTGCGGATAGAGATTGTCCGACCCCACGTGAAACGCCCGCTCGTCGACCATCCAGAACTTCGCATGGTTGATGATCTTGAGGTCCCGTCCGTCGTGGACCCAGCGGTCGCCGGACGCCGCGCAGCGCAGCGGGGCGATCCGCATGCGGCCCGTGAGCGGCCGGTCGCCGATCACGCGACGCATCTCCGCGACGATGTCGGCGAGCGTCGTGCCGAAAGAATAGGGGCCACCCGCGGCGGTCTTCGCCCCCGGCTCGCTGAGCACCACGTCAACGTCCACGACGCGGGCGGGGTCGGTGAGGACGTCGGCGAGGGCGGCCACCACCTCGGCCGACCAGAAGTTGACGCCGTCCCAATGGAAGCCGAAGTCCATCTGGCTGATGCGGATGCTCGACCGTGCCTGGCGGAACGCGATCGCCGCGACCGCCGCGGCCACGTTCGCGACGCGCGGATCGCCGAGCACGCCGGTGCCGAGTCGGCCGACCGCGAGGGCGGGGATCGGCCCAGCCGGCGCGGCGGCGAGTGAAACCGCGGGTGGCGGCCCTGCCGGTTCGATCCGGCCACCGGCCCAGCGGATCGCGTACACGCTGCCGATGTCCGAGGGTGTCGCGAGTTGCCGCCCCGCCCACTCCCAGAGCCGGTCGAGAAAGGCGTGGGCCTCGCCGGCGGCGGCAGCACTACAACACGATCCGGCCGCACAGTGCCCTGGGATACCGGCCCCCGGCCCCTGAGACGCTGCAGCCCT
>RGCY01000182.1 GCA_009918865.1 Actinomycetota bacterium | reverse complement strand
TATCTGCGCCCCGGAACCGTGCTTGGAGATGATGCCAAAGCCGGGGCCTACGTGGAAATCAAAGAGTCCACGATTGGCGCGCACTCCAAAGTGCCACATCTTTCCTATGTTGGTGATGCAACGATTGGCAGTGATTCCAACATCGGTGCGGCCACTGTTTTCGTGAACTACGACGGCGTGAACAAACACCGCACCAGCGTTGGTGATGGCGTGCGCATCGGCAGCGACACTATGTTGGTTGCTCCCGTGACTGTCGGCGATGGGGCTTACACCGCGGCCGGTTCGGTCATCACTGATGATGTGCCGCCGGGTTCGATGGCCGTGGGACGCGCACGGCAGCGCAACATCTTGGATTGGGTTCTGCGCAAACGCGCAGGGTCGTCATCGGCAGCAGCGGCACAACGAGCACAGCAGGAGCAGTCATGAGCGAACTCGTCATCCCAAACAAGAAGAAGCTGGCACTTGTGGCTGGTCGTTCGCACCCGGCACTTGCTCAAGCCGTGGCGACCGAACTTGGTGTCGAATTGCTGCCGACCGACGCCTATGACTTTGCGAATGGCGAAATCTTTGTGCGTTTTGATGGATCCGTTCGTGGCTGTGATGTCTTCGTTCTGCAATCTCACACTGCACCACTGAACAAATGGATTATGGAACAACTCATCATGCTTGATGCCCTCAAGCGTGCATCCGCCAAGCGCATCACGATTGTGGTGCCGTTCTATGGCTACGCCCGCCAAGACAAGAAGCATGCAGGGCGTGAACCAATCAGTGCTCGTTTGATGGCCGACCTATTCAAAGTGGCTGGCGCTGACCGATTGATGACAGTTGACCTGCACACTTCGCAAATCCAAGGTTTCTTCGACGGCCCCGTCGATCATCTCTTCGCGCTACCACTCTTGGCTGAACACGTCGCCAAGAGTGTTGACGTTTCAAAAGTCACTGTGGTGAGTCCCGATGCCGGACGCGTGCGTGTTGCAGAACGCTGGACGGACATCCTCGGTTCGCCGCTTGCGATTTTGCACAAGCGTCGTGACCCACTCGTGCCGAATGAAGCGAAGGTGCTCGAAGTTGTTGGTGAAGTTGAAGGTCGCATCTGTGTCATCGTCGACGACATGATTGACACCGGCGGAACGATTGCCAAGGCGGCCGAAGCACTGTTCGCCAATGGTGCTGCTGAAGTCATCGTGACAGCGACTCATGGTGTGCTCTCGCCGCCAGCAGCGCAGCGTCTGCAAGACAGTGGAATTCGCGAAGTGGTCGTGACCGACACACTGCCCATCGAACCGGCACGGCAGTTCCCGAAGTTGACCGTTCTCCCAATTGCGCCCCTGATTGCGCGCGCGATTCAGGAAGTGTTCGGCGACGGTTCCGTCACCAGCCTGTTCAAGTAGCGCTGAAGCGGCGCGTCTGCCTAGAGCAATCACCACAACCTGCCCGAATCGCCGATGCCTCGTGTCGGTAGACTCCTGATGTACCGGTGGCGAGGGGCGCGAGGCCCGTTATCGACTCAGGTGATTGAGCCAGCGAAATCTCGCAGGGCCGCTCCCGCCGTGTGACGTGCAGGAGACACATCATGGCTCGCATTGCGCTTGACGCTCAGCCCCGTAACGACTTTGGCAAGGGTGCAGCGCGCCAGTTGCGCCGCGCTGGTCGCATCCCCGCTGTTGTCTACGGCAGCGGCACAACTCACCACATCAGTCTCGATGCCCACGACCTCGTGCAGGCATTGCGCAAGCCTGGCGTCGTTCTCGACATTGCAGTTGGTGGCGCGACTGTCGCGACGAAGCCGCGCGATGTGCAAAAGGACCCCGTGCGCAACGACGTTGAGCACGTTGACCTCATCATCATCACCGAAGAGCAGGCACAGGCTCGCATCGCCGGTGCCTGAGTCTGACTGCTTGGTGCGGTTCACGCACCGAGTGTTGACAGACGCAGACCGTCGATAGGTAGGAGACCCGTGACCATGACGGACACTGGTGCACCGTGGCTCATCATCGGCTTGGGTAATCCCGGCACGCAGTACGCAGACACCCGACACAACATCGGGTTTCTCGTTGTTGATGAACTCGTGGCGCGCGCCAACACGTCGCTGGCTGTGCAAAAGCGCAGTCGCGCACTTGTGGCAACGGGTCGCCTGGCCGGGCAGCGAGTGGTGTTGGTTCAACCGCAATCGTTTATGAACGATTCGGGCGGTCCGGTGTCATACCTCGCTGGCTTCTACAGCGTTCCGATTAATCGCATCGTCGTCATTCACGATGAGTTGGATTTGCCCTACGGGGGAACGCGCGTGAAGATCGGTGGCGGCGACAACGGACACAATGGTCTGCGCAGCATCCGAAAGTCACTCGGTTCTGGGGAGTGGGCGCGGGTGCGAGTGGGGATTGATCGTCCGCAACCGCC
>RGCY01000181.1 GCA_009918865.1 Actinomycetota bacterium | reverse complement strand
GTCAAAGATGGATTTGGCACCGATGGCTATGAGTCTCCTGGGGCTGTGCAAGATTGGGTGCGATACGGCTGCTCGACAGATGCGGCGAGCACTTCATCTCAGGACGGTTTCGTAAACACGGTTGCGATAGTTCGCGCGTGTGGTGACGCGGCCAGTGCCGCTCTGACAGCTAGGTCGTTCAGGGGCGGTGGGAGAGACGATTGGTACCTCCCTAGCGGGAGTGAGGTAAGTCTGATTGACCGTGGAGCCCTTGGTTTGGCCTACTATCAACGAGTAGCGACTTCACAAAACGACCGAAACTCTTATGGACCTTGTGCGCTTGTGAGTTCACACACCGAGAATGGCTGCTTGGGTACTTGGTTCGAGACCTTCACGATTGTGCCAATTCGCAAACTAGCGCTTGAGCCTCGACCGACCTACTGAACCGCGGACCACGCAACAAGGTGGCGCTGGGGCATGTAGTCGCGCCTCATGCATTGCTACCTCCGCGCGAGCACACGACCTTGTGACCTTCGCCCCAGCGAACCTATTCAGAGAGCAGGGTGGTTAACGCTTGTTCAAATGATGGGTCGAGCCAAGTGAATCCGGCCTTCTCTAAGCGGGTGGGAAGAATGCGTGCGCTTCCGAGCACCTCAACGGAGAACTCACCAAGTGCTGCCTTGAGCGCGAAAGCGGGTGCGGGGAGTAGCGCTGGGCGCTTTAAAACTCGACCCATCGCTGCCGTGACTGCAGCATTGGTTTCCGGGTTGGGCGCGGTCAGGTTGACTGGTCCCCTGAGGTCGGAATCTATAAGAAAGCGAAGTGCGCGAACTTCATCACGCAAACTAATCCACGACCACCATTGCTTACCGCTACCCAGTTTTCCACCGAGTCCGGCCTTGAATAGGGGCAGCATGCGTTGCCACGCCCCACCCCACTTGCTCATCACCAAGCCAGTGCGTGGGTGCACAACTCGCACGCCGGCAGCGCGCGCGGCATCTGCTGCGGCTTCCCATTGCACAACCACATCAGCGAGAAAACCGTCACCGGCGTTGGCTGTCTCATCAACCGCACGGTCACCGGTGTCGCCATAGAAACCAATTGCCGAAGCGCTGACGAGCACCTGCGGTTTGTGTTCTGCCGCGGCAATTGAGGCAGCCACAGTCTGGGTGGAAAGTGTGCGCGATTCAAGAATTTCGCGCTTGTAGGCATCAGTCCAACGCTTATCGCCGACACCAGCACCGGCGAGGTGCACGACCGCATCGACGCCCTCCAATGTGCCGGCAGGGATTCCGGATGCGTCAGCAGCGCGTGGATTCCACAACACCCGCCCTGCGCCGTCTTTACCGTTGCGCACAAGTCGAGTGACCGTGTGACCGTCCGCTTCAAGGGACGCGCACAGCGCAGTTCCGATGAGTCCACTTGCGCCAGTGACCATGATGTGAGACATGCTGATAAGTGTGGTGCAGAGCCTTATGTTGCGCGACTTCTCAGCCAAAGTCGCACGTGAAATCTAGGAAATCTCTGCCTCAAACTCAGCTTCTTCAAGCCGTGCCTTCACTGTGGACAGGAATCGCGCCGCATCCGCGCCATCAACAAGGCGGTGGTCGTAGGTGAGCGCGAGGTAGACCATCGAGCGAATCGCGATGCTGTCTGCACCTGTCTCATCGGTGACCACCACAGGGCGCTTAACAACAGACCCCGTGCCCATGATGGCGACCTGAGGTTGATTGATGATGGGGGTGTCAAACAATGCACCACGGCTACCCGTGTTGGTCAGCGTGAATGTGCCGCCGCTGAGTTCATCCGGGGTCACTTTGTTCGTGCGAGTGCGCTCGGCGAGATCAGCAATCTTGCGAGCAAGACCAGCGATGTTGAGGTCGCCAGCGTCGCGGATAACCGGCACAAGTAGGCCGCGTTCGGTGTCAACGGCAATTCCAAGGTGTTCGGCATCGTGATAGGTGATGGTGCCGGCGGTTTGGTCAATCTGTGCATTCACGGCAGGGAATTGCTTCAGCGCTTCAACAGCGGCTTTTGCGAAGAATGGCAGGAACGAAAGCTTCACACCTTCGCGAGTTTCGAACTGCTTCTTTACTTTGTTGCGCAACACAGAGATGCGTGTGACATCCACTTCTACAACCGTCGTGAGTTGTGCCGAGACGTGCAACGACTCAACCATGCGTTCAGCGATGACCTTGCGCAGACGGGACATGGGTTCAGTTCGACCGCGCAGCGGTGACGCTGCTGGTGTGGCGGCTGCTGGCGCTGCTGCACTTGGTGTTGTCGCCGCGAGTGTTGTCGCCGCGGGTGCGGTCGCCGGCGCCACGGCTGCCGTCGGTGCTGCCGGACGGTTCTTCGCGGCTTGTTCCAAATCTTCTTTGCGGATACGGCCGCCTACGCCAGTGCCGACGACTGTCGTGAGGTCGATGCCGTATTCATTGGCCAACTTGC
>RGCY01000019.1 GCA_009918865.1 Actinomycetota bacterium | reverse complement strand
CCAACCAGAAGCCGCCCAACCAGAAGCCGCCCAACCAGAAGCCGCGCAACCAGAAGCCGCGCAACCCGCGGTTCGTGAGTTGACTCGCGAACCAGTTGAAGAGACTGTGCAAGCCGAGTTTGATCTTGAAGGCGTTGACACTCCGGCAGATGACGTTGCTCCAGTTGCGGCACCAACCCAGTCGCGTCCTCGACGCAGTGGTCGAGCGCGAATTCCTTCATGGGATGAAATCCTGTTGGGCACACAAGGCAACACTGACCAAAACTGAGGTCAAACACTCAGGTCAAACACTGGGTCGAAGCGTTGGTTCTCCTCCAGGCAACGATTCAACAATTCACTCCTACTCTCAACCCAGTGTGGTTGAGAACCGCCTAAGAACCTAGAGCGACGGCGCGCCACGCAGCGTGGCTTCATTGAGCAACCGTGCAAATGCCAATGCCTGAGACACCACATGCTTGCCATCGGCTTCTGCACTCACACGAATTGACAGGTCATCGTTACTCGCGCTTCCAAGGTAGCCATGGTCAGCTTCACACTGCGGATCGGCACAGTCAGCAGGTTCAAGTTCAACCCGATTGACCGCACCCCAACCGATGGTCACCAGCACCTCGGCAACCGGACCCCCAGATGAATAGCGCGCTGGATTGCTCACGCGTCGGTTCACCACGACACTGTGTACGCGAGTCAGCGGCACACTTTCGACTGTGGATGTGGCGTAGGGAACGGAACTTGTCTCATCGGGTGGATATTCATCTGTGTGGCCTACCACCAATCGGCTTGCGGTGATGGCGAGCACCGTGACATGTCGGCGTAATTCGTCACTGTCGAAGGTGGCTTCAAGATGCACGAAATAGCCGCGAACCTCTTCGTCTGAGAGTGCGTCTGCCAGGCAGTCCAGAACGAAATCTGGGTAGTAGCCGGTCTGCTGAACATCCCGGCGCAGGTTGGCGAGTTCGTTGGACATGGGCTCATCCTGACACTTGTGCCAACACTGCGGCGGCGAGGTGTGCACGGTCGTGCCCGACACAGGTGGGCGAACTGGGGTAGCCCGATATGACTACCCATGTCGCCCCCGACTCCTAGGCTCAGTCTCTGCGCCTGCGCTCACCAGCGCTCGTCACCGCTCGCCGCCATGCACAACGGGAGGACCTGTCATGCCAACGAAACTCTTCATTTCCCCGAGTGACCTCACCTTTGGCTTTTCGGGGTGCCACCGATGCCTGTGGCTGAAGTACAACCTTGGCGTCACCGCACCGATGACCATGCCACTTGTGCGGACCCTCTCTGAATTGCAGGAAAGCCGGTTTCGCTCCGCAGCCACGGCTGAGATGAGTCGGGCGCTGGCAGCCGGCACTGTGGTGAGTGCGGGCGCGTGGGTGCAATCAACGCCGATTGTGATTGATGGAACCCCAACGCAGTTCCGCATCAGAGGCAAGTACGACTTGCTGGTGCAGTTTGACGACGGCACTCATGGAGTGATCGACTGCAAGGTCTCTGGGTCTCCTGACGACAAGGCTGACTTCTACCGTCCACAACTTGAGGCGTACGCGTTCGCGTTGGAATCACCTGAGAATGGTGACGCAAAACGGATTTCCACGACTGGACTGTTGGTGTGGACTCCGAGCGGTGTGACTGGCGATGCCGCGAACGGATATGGGTTTGCAGTCGATGCATTCTGGCAACCCATTGCACGTCAACCAGAACGTTTACATGACCTTTTGCGCGATTTCATTGCAGTGATTTCCACTGAACAGCCACCGCAGATAAAGGATGGCTGCCGGGATTGCGGCTATGTCAAAGCGCGCACAGATGCCGGGCTGTAGCGCAGCCCGGCAGGTTGATGTCGCAAGCAGCAAACCCCATCCTGCACACCGTTCAGACCAAGGCTGCGTTGCTCACGCGACGCGACCAGTCTTGGACGACGTTTCGGACAGCACACGACCGTCAACATGCGCTGATACTCGCCGGTGCAACATCAGAAATGCCACCGCCGCTACACAGCACCCGATGATGAGCGTTCCCACCCATGTTAATCCGGCACCACGTTGCAAGAAAAGTCCAGCAACCATGGGCGATATGGTTCCTGCCAAGGTCCACAGCAACGACGACGCCGCGTTGTAACGACCACGCACATCATCTGCGGCCAAATCGTTCACAATCGCAGGTGCTACTGGTGCCCACACGGTCTCGCCGATGGCAAACAGAACTTGTCCGAGGCAAAGCAGCACCAGCGCCAGAGTTTGACCAGGAAGCACTGCCACACCGTTGGTCACCCACGACAACGCCCAGAGCACACCCACCGCCGCCAGCAGCCGAGTGCGACTACGACCGTCAATCCGCCGCAAGACCGTGAGTTGTGCAAGCACAATGGCTGCCGTGTTCACAAACAGCACAATCCCCATGCGATTAACGCTTAGACCGACTTCAGTCACCGCAAAGTAGGAAAGGCCAACGTCAATTGAGCCATAGCCACACACCATCAGCAGCAACGCACTGACACAAAATCGCAGCAACACTCGGTCTTTGAGGACCACATCCCAACCGCGACGAGCACCATCATCACCCTCCGCAGCCGGTGATGGTCCGCCGTGACCACGCAGAGTGAGTTGAATTGCGAAGATTCCAAGGAACGACAACGCGTCGATTCGGTACAACATCTCAAAAGATGATGGGTGCGAGATGTTCACGATGGTTGTGCTGACGAGTCCTCCAACCCCAATGCCGAAATTTAGGAGCATGAAATTCAAACCGAACGCACGTTGCATGCGTTCGGGAGTAATGAGCTGCGCAAGCATGGTGTTGTTCGGTCCCCAAAGCCCCGAACCTGCCAGTGCAGCAATGGTGCAGGCAAGAAATGCATCGCGCACTGTGCGCACATGTGCATACGACGCAACCGCCGCAGCCATTCCGAGCGAACACCACATCAAGATGCTGCGGGGACCAAAACGGTCTGTGAGGGTTCCCACCAGCGGCGTGACCAACAACCCCACAATCGCCATCCACGACAGCAGCAATGTGGCTTGCGAAATGGGGATGTTTCGGACTTGCGTGAGATAGACAACGAACAGTGTGAGCGTCAACCCGGTGCCGATGGAATTGATCAAGGTGGCAGCAAAAAGGCGGCGAACTGGCCCGTGAATGAGAGATAGAGTCTCGGATAGGCCGGTCCCGGAAGAGGTGGGAGTGTCGGTCACACCTGCAACTCTAGTGAGAGCCAACCAAGACCAACCCACACCAAGCGTGGCGAGCAGGGCGCTTGGCGATGGCTTGCAAGGATGAGACCTGCGAGTGACCCCTCGCCGAAACCTAAGGAGCCGACCGCCATGGCGCGCCGCACATCGGAGTCCACCCCGGCACCCATAGAGCGCATCGTTGACATTGATGTCTCTGACGAGATGCAGTCGTCGTTCTTGGAATATGCCTACTCGGTCATTTACTCACGGGCGCTACCCGATGCACGCGATGGTCTCAAACCAGTGCAAAGACGCATCCTGTTTCGGATGGCGACGATGGGGCTACGTCCGGACCGGGGTCATGTCAAGAGCGCTCGCGTGGTGGGCGATGTCATGGGTGCTCTTCACCCCCATGGTGATGGCGCAATTTATGACGCGCTCGTGCGCATGGCGCAGCCGTTTGCCATGCGAGTGCCACTGATTGATGGACATGGGAACTTTGGGTCACTTGATGACGGTCCGGCTGCACATCGCTACACCGAATGCCGACTCACACACGCTGCCATGGATCTCACCGCACACCTTGATGAAGACGTGGTGGAGTTCGTTTCGAACTATGACGGTCGTGAAACCGAACCGGTAGTGCTACCCGCCGCGTTTCCTAACTTGTTGGTTAACGGTGCGGCCGGTATCGCGGTGGGTATGGCCACCACGATTGCGCCACATAACTTGGGTGAAGTCATCAAGGCTGCGCGCGTGCTCATCGACAAACCAGAAACAACGCTTGCGCAACTCATGAAGATTGTGCCCGGACCAGACTTTCCAACAGGTGGCATCATCATCGGCACCGACGGCATCAAAGACGCATATGCCACTGGGCGCGGAAGCATTCGCGTGCGCGCACGCGCCGCAGTTGAGCAAGTCAGCGCCCGACGCGAAGGCATTGTTGTCACTGAACTTCCGTACAACGTGGGCCCGGAACGCGTGATTGAGAAAATCAAAGAAGCCGTTGAGTCCAAGAAATTACAAGGCGTTTCGGATGTGCGCGACCTCTCCGACAGCGACCATGGTTTGCGATTGGTCATTGAGGTCAAGAGTGGGTTCAACCCACAGGCAGTCTTGGCGAATTTATACAAGCTCACACCCATGGAGGAAGGTTTTGCTGTCAACGCCGTGGCATTGGTCGACGGCCAGCCGCGCACTCTCGGTCTAAAGGAAATGCTCACCGTCTACCTCGACCACAGGTTTGAAGTCGTACGACGACGTTGTCAATACCGTCGCAACAAGGCGGCGAGCAGACTGCACTTGGTTGAGGGTTTGCTGATTGCGATTCTGGACATTGATGAAGTGATTGCCCTCATCCGCGGTAGTGATGATGCCGCGCAGGCTCGCGACCGATTGATGCAGGTTTTCGACTTATCCCACGAACAAGCCAGTTACATCCTGGAGATGCCACTGCGCAGGTTGACCAAGATGAGCCGCCTTGAATTGGAGACCGAAAAGGGTGAACTACTCGCCGCTATTGCGGAACTCGACCGAATCTTGGGCGATGACAGCGCGTTGCGAGCACTTGTCAGTGAAGAGCTGGCGGATGTGGCAGCGCGACACGCAAAACCTCGGATGAGCACCATCCTTGACGGCGACAATGTCATTTCCGTGAGCGATGTGCCGCTTGAAGTCGCCGATGAAGCGTGCATCGTGGTACTCACTGGCAGTGGAAAGGTTGTGCGCTGTCCCATCGGGACTGCAACCGCGGCCAAACCAGGTAAGCACTCAGCAGTGCGAGCGTTGGTGACCACAAGCACTCGTTCCGATTTTGGACTCATCACAAATCAGGGCCGAGTGATTCGACATAGTGCGATGGAAATTCCGGCACTCGGCGAAAACACCTCCGATTTCAGTGGCGCTGCCACCGCAAACACATTGGCACCAATGCGGTCACGTGAAACGGTGGTGGGCATCACCGCACTCGCGACTGAAGGCACCGGATTGGTGCTCGCAACGCGTGCTGGTGTCGTCAAACGAGTCGTGCCAGATGTGCCGGGCTCGGCAGGTGATTGGAATGTCATTCGACTTGATGATGGTGACGAAGTTGTCTTCGCATCTGATCTGCAGACCGGTGATGAAGAACTTATTTTCATCACATCCGACGCCCAGTTGCTCAGATTCGCAGCCAGTCTGGTGCGACCCCAGGGGCGGCCTGCCGGTGGTGTGACCGCAATGAATCTGAACGATGGTGCACACATCATCTCGGCTGCTGCGATTGCTCAAAAACACGTTGACCATTCGTTCGTGACCACGATTGCGGTAGGCGGTGGGGTGTTACCCGGCACGGTTGCCGGCACTGCAAAAGTCAGTCCACTGTCAGAGTTTCCGCGCAAAGGCCGCGCAACATCTGGGGTGCGTTGTCAGAAGTTCCTTAAAGGTGAAGAGGCTTTGGCCTTAGCAGGCATCACGGTGGACAAGCCCCTCGCGCTCACTGCATCGGGTGCAGTTGCGGAACTGCCTGCCGCGCGAATCGGCAAAAGAGATGCCAGCGGTGAGTTCCTTGACAAGGTGGTCACTGTCATCGGCGGCCGGCTGTGAGCACTGCCGCACCCACGTGCGGCGACATTGCGTTGGCCATAGCCGAACCGATTGTGGGAACGGCCAGCGCCGCATCGCATTGGCTGCTGATTGAGCATCCGAGTGCGTGGGGATCGCATGTTGTCAACGACATCATCGATCCAGAGACTCGCGCGGCATTGAAGGAGCGAGGCATCACAGCGCTCGCAGTGCGCACAGCGTCTCAACGTTCGATTGATCGGCCACTTCGCTTATGGCTCGTGGACGGTGCGCGCATGTCTGCAGTGGTGTGGGAGTGCGAGGGCAGCGATGTTCGCGATGCAGAGGTGCGTTCATTGGCTTTGACTGGCTCAGCACCAGAACATGCACACCCCTGGAGTGACCCACTGCTGCTCGTGTGCACGAATGGCAAACGCGATGTGTGCTGTGCAGTTGCCGGCCGCGCCATTATGTCCAACATCTCAGCGGAACATGCGCCGTTCGTTCTTGAATCCAGCCACCTTGGAGGTCATCGATTTGCAGGCGTGACGCTGCTGCTACCAGCGGGATACATGCACCGTTGCGTGGACGCGGCACATGCCACGCGGATTCTTGAAAAAGCGCGAATCGGTCAATTGGAAGCGCATGGTTTGCGTGGGCGCTGCAGCCTGACTCCAGCACAACAATGTGCCGAGGTGACGGCTCGCGAGACCTGGGTGGACTGGGCACTGCACCTGCAGATGACATATGAGGAAATCAATGATTCGGTGCGCGTGACCGCCTCTGACGGTCTGTCGCTGGATGTGACGGTTGAAACCGGAGTAGGTCCAATTCGCCCAGAATCCTGCGGCGGGGAGGGAAAGCCGTTGCACTGGGTGCGCGCTACTGCACGAACGAGCCATTAGTCGCGAACATGCCATTAATGCGGTGCGCAGGTAGGTTTGCCTCCTGTGACTGCCGACACCGCGACAACCGTGCACTCCCCGGCTGCACCAGTGGATGCCGATGTTGACATTCTTGTGGTGGGCGCGGGCCCATCAGGGCTCTATGCCGCGTATTACGCAGGGTTTCGCGGCTGGTCCGTGGCCATCATGGATTCACTAGAAGAACCGGGCGGTCAAGTCACCGCGATGTACCCGGAGAAGGAAATTTTCGACATCGCCGGTTACCCACGTGTGGTGGGAAGCACCTTGATTGACGCGTTATTAGCTCAAGCCGAATCCGCGACACCTTCATGGTTTCTAAACCAGCGCGCTTTGCACCTTCATCAAGAAGGCGACGGTCCGGTCACGGTGGAGAGTGACCAAGGGTCCACTGTGCGCGCTAAGGCGGTGGTGATTACCGGAGGCATCGGGTCATTCGCACCTCGACCATTGCCCGCAGCAGCGCAATGGCACGGCACTGGACTCGTGCACTTTGTGAAAAGCGCCAGCGACTACGCGGACAAAGACGTGGTCATTGTTGGTGGTGGCGACTCAGCGTTTGACTGGGCCGCGATGCTCGCACCAGTCGCGGCATCCGTCACCATGGTGCATCGCCGCGATGGTTTCCGGGGCCATGCCGCAAGTGTTGAGAAAGTGAAATCGCTGGGCGTCCCCATCATTGCACCCGCGGAAGTTGCACGACTTCTTGACGAAAACGATGGTGCCACTGGGCAGTTGGCGGCGATGGAGTTGACGCATCCTGATGGCAGCACAAGCCGACTCAACGCAGATGCCTGCATCGCCGCATTGGGCTTCATTGCGGACCCTGGCCCGATTGGCACTTGGGGTTTGGAACTGGCGAACCGAAAGATTGTCGTGGAACGAACCATGGAGTCTTCGCGCAAACGCGTTTATGCGGCCGGTGACATGGCGACCTACGACGGCAAAGTTGCACTCATCAGCGTCGGTTTTGGTGAGGCAGCGACCGCAGTGAACAATGCATTTGTCTACATCCAGCCCGAATCTCACGCTTTCCCCGGTCACTCATCGGGCTGACATGCTCGGTTCACTCGCGAAGGGACAGTTATGCCCACGATTCAAATAACCTTGATTGAAGGTCGCACTCCTGAAATGCGACACCGACTGATTTCAGATGTCTCCGCTGCTGCGGCGCAAGCGCTGGAAATCTCCGTTGAGAAGGTCACCGTGGCGCTGTATGAAGTGCCGGCTGATAACTACGGAACCGCTGGCGTACCGCGCGCACTTGCGTAGAGTCTTTGCGTTTCACACATCAATCTTGGCGCGGTCGACTTCCTGCGCACCAGTGATGATGAACTCACGACGCGGCGGGACATCACTGCCCATAAGCAAATCAAAGACAGTTGCGGCTTGTTCGGCATCCGAGACCTGAATGCGCCGCAGAGTGCGGCTTGCGGGGTCCATGGTCGTTTCGCGTAACTGTCGCGCGTCCATCTCGCCGAGACCTTTGTAGCGTTGAATTGGGTCTTTCCAACCACGCCCCTGCGCCTTGAGTTCCGAGAGCACCCGCTGCAGTTCAGCATCGCTGTAGGTGTAGCGCACTTCAGGCTTGCGACCACCGGAGCCAGACATCTCGATGCGGTGTAGTGGCGGAACTGCGGCATAAACCATGCCGCTCTCCAACAGTGGGCGCATGTGGCGATGAATCAGCGTGAGCAGCAGGCAACGGATGTGCGCGCCATCCACATCCGCATCGCTCATCAAAATGATTTTTCCGTACCGCGCTGTTGACGGGTCACACTCGCGACCAGTCCCCGCGCCAAGTACCTGAATGATGGAAGCACACTCCGCGTTCTTGAGCATGTCAGCGACACTGGACTTTTGAACATTCAAAATCTTGCCGCGAATCGGAAGCAGTGCCTGGTAGTCGGAGTAACGCGCGTCCTTGGCAGTGCCGAGCGCGCTATCACCTTCAACGATGAACAATTCACTGCGAGCAACATCATCGGTTTGACAGTCGCGCAACTTCGCAGGCAGTGCAGATGAGCCTAGGGCGGTCTTTCGACGCTGCAAGTCACGGCTTTGACGAGCAGCCAACCGAGCCCGAGCCGCGTTGGCGACTTTGTCTAGAACTGCTTTCGCAGCGGCCTTCTCACCCCGGGGTGGACTCGTGAACCAGTGTGCGAGTTCTTTGGCCACCACACTCGACACGATGCGAGTGATGCCTGGAGTTCCCAAGACTTCCTTGGTTTGACCTTCGAACTGCGGCTCAGCGAATCGAACCGTGACAACTGCGGTGAGACCTTCGGTGATGTCCTCTTTGGTCACAGCATCTTCATTCGCACGCAAAGTGCGCGTTGAACGCAGAATCTCATTGACAGTCTTCGTCAAAGCGCGCTCAAATCCAGAGACGTGCGTCCCACCTTTTCCAGTGGCGATGATGTTCACATACGAGCGCACATCAGTGTCGTAGCCGTTACCCCAGCGCATCGCAATGTCCACATCAACGTCACGCTTGACTTCCGTTGGGCTCATGTGGCCAGCCGCATCAAGAACCGGAACCGTCTCTGTGAACTGACCATGACCTATCAGCCGAATCACAGACGAGACCGGTTCATCTTTGGCAAGGAAGTCGCAGTACTCGGAGATTCCACCTTTATGCAGAAATGTGACTTCGTGTCCTGATCCGGCACGTTGATCACGCAGCACAAGTTCCAAACCCGGAACCAGGAACGATGTTTGGCGCAACCGCGCTTCGAGTGCGTCCAGTTCCACCTGCGCGTCAGCGATGAAGATTTGTCGGTCTGCCCACCAGCGAACAGTGGTGCCTGAGACTGCTGGCTTGGCTTTGCCGACTACGCGCAACCCTGCCGACTTGGTAAAGCCGGCATCCGGACCTTCGGCATCAAAGACGCCGTTGACTCCGCGGCGGAACGTGGCTTCATGCACTTTGCCGCCGCGGGTGACTCGCACATCAAGTCGGGAACTAAGCGCATTCACCACGCTCGCGCCGACACCGTGCAAACCCCCAGAGGCCGTGTAGGAACCGCCACCGAACTTGCCACCCGCATGCAGTTTGGTGAACACAACCTCCACCCCGGACAACTTGGTGCGCTTTTCAACATCCACAGGGATACCGCGACCGTTGTCTTCCACCTCCACTGAGCCATCAGGGTGAAGAGTCACCACGATGCGAGTGCACACACCAGCGAGCGCTTCATCGACGGAGTTGTCAACGATTTCCCACAGACAGTGCATCAGACCGCGGCCGTCGGTGGAACCGATGTACATACCGGGGCGCTTGCGAACCGCTTCCAGGCCCTCTAAGACCATCAACTGGGCGGCTGTGTAGTCCTGCGCACCCGCGGCGCTGGTCTCTGCTCGGGGTCCACGACCAGCCCCAGCAGGTTTTGGTGAGGCCGCCTTGCGAGTGGGCTTGGACGGCTTGGGTGGGGTCGCGGCGGCCATGGTCAGGCAAACCTATCCGGGGGGTCTGCCACCCGGGCGGATGTCGCTCGGCGTGTGTGCCGCGCAGCACAATGGCTGCGGTGCGATTAGATTACGGAACCTAATTCCTGCTGCAGTCGTCTGACGGATAACCACTTCAGGGTGGTGCCACAGCCGATGTGGTGGGAACAAACCGCCACCAGCGACTGTTGGTAAGGCCGAAGCGTGATGCAGCAGCATCCACGGCCGTTGAGCACGAGGGAGGACAGCGATGAGCACCACAACCCAGGTCCAAAGCACCCTCACTGCCGCTGATCGCTGCGACCGTTGCGGCGCTCAGGCCTATGTGCGGGTGGCATTGCCCACCGGTGGCACGCTCCTGTTCTGCGGACATCATTTCCGCGACAACGAAACCCCTTTGCGCGACTCCGGCGCGGTCATCTTTGATGAAACATCGAAACTGGACCGCAAACCGGAACCTGAGCCAGACGACGAGTAATGCGGCCCGTGGCAGCGTGTGCGCTGCTACTCGGGTAGTGGTTCTGCTGCTAGCGAGGCCAGCGCAGGTCTTTTTGGCTGAACGTCTTCACCAGCTGACTTCCGGCGCACACGGCGCCACACCCATGGTCCGGCGTGTTTGACAACCCAGGTGCCATCCGCAATCACTCGCTGTCGAAGAGGTGGGCGACCTTGCCACGCTGCCACTGATTCTCGCCAGGCTCCATCGCCGATGTTGAGGACTTCCGCAGCGGCGGCAGCTGTGACTTCGTGACCAAGCGCTGAGAGGTGTAGTCGGTCTTCACTCCAGTAATCGTCGGCTGCGTAGGCAGTCAACGGCCAGAAGTCCAGCACCATGCACCCATGCTCACGAGCCAGCATCACGGTTGCGCGATTGAGCAACTCAAAGCGTTGCCTCAGCCGACGAATGCTCGCTCGATTCTGTGGATCACCGAATGCCACAACCAACACATCCGCACCCGCACTTCGCAACTGGCGCAATGATTCATCCATTGCCGCAAATGTGCGGGCCGGTTCCCATGATGGTGTCATCAAATCGTTGATTCCGGAAGCGAAGGTGACAAGTTCGGGTCGCTGAGCAGTGGCAGCTGGAATTTGGTCACGAAGGATGCGTTCAGTGGTGCGTCCACGAATCGCGAGATTCGCGTAGGTCAGTGCGGCATTACGTTCGTGGAGTGTGCGTGCTAATCGGTCAGCCCAGCCGCGATATGAGCCATCTGATCGAGGGTCATCTAGGCCTTCTGTGAAGGAGTCACCAACGGCGATGTAAGACGACCACACGGTTTCGCACTGTACCCGCTCAGACTTCAGCCCAAACATGACAGCCGGGCTGTCGACGACTCCGACTGGTCAGTCGAGGTAGTCGCGAAGTTGCTGCGAGCGCGATGGGTGCTTCAACTTCGACATCGTCTTGTTTTCGATTTGGCGAATGCGTTCGCGAGTCACACCGAAGTAGCGACCGATTTCATCCAAGGTTTTTGGCTGACCATCGGTGAGCCCAAAGCGCATGCGCACCACACCAGCTTCACGCTCAGGAAGGTTGTGCAGGACTGCTTCGAGTTGTTCTTGAAGCAATTTGAAGGACACTGCTTCGGCAGGCACAACGGCCTCAGAGTCTTCAATCAGGTCACCGAACTCGCTGTCACCCTCTTCGCCAAGTGGGGTGTGGAGAGAAATGGGCTCACGACCGTACTTTTGAACTTCCACGACCTTCTCAGGGGTCATGTCCAATTCACGCGCAAGTTCCTCTGGGGTGGGCTCGCGCCCAAGGTCTTGCAGCATTTGACGCTGCACACGGGCCAGCTTGTTGATGACTTCAACCATGTGCACAGGAATACGGATCGTGCGCGCTTGGTCGGCCATAGCACGTGTGATGGCTTGGCGAATCCACCAGGTTGCGTAGGTGGAGAACTTGTAGCCCTTGGTGTAGTCGAACTTCTCCACTGCACGAATCAAGCCGAGATTGCCTTCTTGAATCAGGTCAAGGAAGAGCATTCCGCGACCGGTGTAACGCTTGGCAAGGGAGACCACCAGACGCAAGTTCGCTTCCAACAGGTGGTTCTTCGCCCGACGCCCGTCTTCGGCAATGTACTCCAGATCCCCTTGGTCGCGCTTGGACAACTTTTTCACGGTTGCCAGTTTCTCTTCTGCGAAAAGTCCGGCTTCAATGCGCTTTGCAAGGGTCACCTCTTGCTCTGCGTTCAGAAGTGCAACTTTGCCGATGAGTTTGAGGTAGTCCTTAACAGGGTCAGCGGTTGCACCTGCAGTCACCACTGTTTGAACCGGTTCGTCGGTGTCGTCCACATCTGACATCTCGAATGTGTCGTCATCGGCCTTGGGAGTCGCTGCAGGAGTCTCTTCCTCGTCCACTGCGGCGAGATCACTAGC
>RGCY01000180.1 GCA_009918865.1 Actinomycetota bacterium | reverse complement strand
GACCGATCCCAATGCCTACATCTATTTCATCACGCAGGCGCCGGTCTGGGAGGCGATCTGCGACGTGATCGGCGAGCCGGGCTGGAAGACCGATCCGGACTACGCGACGCCTCCCGCCCGTCTGCCCAGGCTCAAGGCGATCTTCGAGCGGATCGAACAATGGACCATGACCAAGACCAAGTTCGAGGCCATGGACATCCTCAACAAGTACGACATCCCCTGCGGGCCGATCCTGTCGTTGAAGGAAATCGCCGAAGACGAGTCGCTGCGCAAGACCGGCACCGTAGTCGAGGTCGACCACCAACTGCGCAGTTCGAACCTTGCGAGTGCGGCGACATAACAACCAGTCTCCGGGTGAATATGTGGGCGACATCGACTCACCCACCACTTCCACAGCGAAGAGCGAACCAGTCACAGCGGCAGCATGCCACGCGGAAAGGCGCACTCCCCCCAACCCGGTTAGGCTCTTGTGCCAATAGTCCACCGGATTGCCGCTCTCCGTGGTGGAATCCTGATCCGGGCCACGTGGCTTGCTGCGTTCATAAAGGAGATGTCATGTTTTCTAAGTTCTTCCGCCCCACTCGTGTCGCGCATGCGCACTGCGACTTGCCTTGTGGCGTTTACGACCCGGCCCAGGCTCGAATTGAGGCTCTGTCGGTCAAGGCCTGCATGGAGAAGTACCACGCATCAACAGATGCTGATTTCAAAGCGCGCGCAGTCGCCATCAAAGAAGAGCGTTCTGATTTGGTGAAGCACCACCTCTGGGTGTTGTGGACTGATTACTTTAAGGCGCCACACTTTGAGAAGTACCCCCAGTTGAACACGCTGTTTAATGAAGCAACAAAGCTCGCGGGCGCAGGTGGCACAAAGGGCACCACAGATGTGGCCGTGCCGATGCGCTACTTGCCAAGATTGATGAAATCGCAGAAATTTTCGCAGATTCCAAGAAGGCTTAATCAGCCGCACATAAGAAGACCCGCACCGAATTTCGGTGCGGGTCTTCGTATTTCAAGGCTCATCCACAAGCCTGAGAAATCAGCTACGTCACGGTGCTGCCACGTCAACGTGCGTATTGATGTCTTGAATCGATCCGATGGTTGCCAGTTGCCACATGACGTTGTAGGTCTGCATTGTCACGCCACCAACGGTGTCGTCGCTAAGTTTCACAATCACGGTCTTCGTTGCCGGGTTCGCCAGCACGTATTGCCCGTTGAGACCCGTGAAGAAACTGGTGCGATCTGTTGGGTGCCACACAAATGCGCCGTAACCCCACTTGTTGTCGCCGAAGTTACGCACACTTGGCACCGTCAGTCGCTTGAACCACGTCGGGTCGATGACTTGCCCATTCGGACCTTTGCCACCATTGACAAACAACATGCCAAGCTTCGCGTAGTCGCGCGCGGTGAGGTTCATGCAGCAGAACGACTTCTCTATTCCGCCTTTGTGGTCGGCAGACCAAGACCCGTCGTGCTCCGCGCCAATCTGCGGAAAGACTTTCTCTTGCATCATGTCCGCAAGCGACATGCCCATGGCCTTACGCACCATCATGCCGGCAAGTTGCGCATCGACACTGCGGTACTCGGCCTTAGTTCCAGGTGGGTAGAACATTGAACGGTGACCCTTGATGAAATACATCAGGTCAGTCGTGGCATACATCCGCGCAATCGGCACAAGCCAACCTGAGGGACCAGTGGGGTAATCATCAGCAACGCCGACACCACCCTTCATGTCAAGTAGGTCACGCAAGGTGACCTTGTCAAAGTCGGTGCCGGTCTTGAATTCCGGGAAGAAAGAGACGAATGTGTCGCTTTCCTTGAGTTTGCCAGCTGCTATCGCTTGCCCGGCCAAAATTCCCACAACCGATTTCGCAACCGAATACGACGGCAACAATGAGTCTTTGCTAAAACCTTTGCCGTACCACTCGTATGTGATCTTGCCATTGCGCACAACTAGAAATGCATTTGTCTTGGTGCTGCTCAGGAACTCAGACAGAGTCTTCTCTGTTGGCTTGGCAGCCGTATTCGTTGCACTTGGAATGTCAATCTGCTGATTGCTCCATCTCACTGTCGACGGCATGGCATCTTTCGGTCCATCAGCAAGTGCCAATGGTCGAGTTGCCTTGATTGCGTTGGCGGGCAACAACTTCACCGTTGCCGACGGCATCGCCAATCCAAGGCGAGCAGCCGAAATTGGGTTTGGGTAGCGGATGGCGGCAGTGCCTATCCAGAGCAAAGCGAAAATTGCAACCACACCAATGACAAGGACCCGCAGGGATTTGCGCAAATATTTCATGCACATGAACGTACCGCAGATGTGATGCTCGGCGTTGTCACCGATCCGCGCGACGCACCACAGACATCGGAAGCACGGCGAATAATCGTGCTGCGTGCTTGACAATCTTCGGCACCCACACAATGTGACTACCTCCAG